>JBBSUZ010000019.1:0-19236 GCA_038233965.1 Rhodothermales bacterium
CGTCGCTGCGGTTCCGGCTGCGCGTGCTGCTCACCGCGACCGAGCCCACGCCCGGCCGCGTCGGGCGCCTGCCCGGGGCGCTCGGCCCGGCCATCGACGCCGTCCGCGAGACGGCCGAGGCCGTCCGCGACTGGCTCCGCGCGCCCGGTCCGCTCCTGCCCGGCCTCGCGCCGCCCGATGTGCTCGCCGACGCGCCCGGCCCGGCGGGCGACGCGCTCCGGCGGCTCCGCGAGCGCGTGCTCTCGTTCGCCGAGGTGCGCCTGCTCGACTGACCGGATCCGCGGCACACCTGCTCCGGTTCGCCTCTGCCACTCTGCCCCGACGTCCGTGCCCGACCTCTCGCCCGACGATCCGCTCACGCGTTCCTTCGACGCCGTCGTCGTCGGAGCCGGACCGGCCGGCCTCTCGGCCGCGCTCTCCATCGCCCGCGCCTGCCGCCGCGTGCTGCTCGTCGACGACGGCCATGCGCGCAACGCGCCGGCCGCGCAGGCCTGGGGCTTCGTGACGCGCGACGGGACGCCGCCCGAGGACATCCGCGCGCTCGGCCGCGAGGAGCTCGCGCGGTACGACGTGACGCTCGTCGACGCCCCCGTCGAGGCCGCCGCGCACGACTCGGCCGGCGGCTTCTGCCTGTCGCTGCTGGACCGCGACGGTCTGAGCGTCCACACGCGCGCGCTCGTGCTCGCGACGGGCATCATGGACATCCTGCCGCCCGTGCCGGGGCTCGCCGAGGCGTGGGGCTGCGGCGTCGCGCACTGCCCGTACTGCCACGGCTGGGACCTCCGCGGCCGCCCGACCGCCTTCTACGGCCGCGGCGACGACGCCTTCAACATGGGCCGCTTCCTCACCCTCTGGTCCGACGACATGACCGTCGTCACCGACGGCCCGTCCGAGCTGACGGCCGAGCAGCGCGCCGAGCTCGACGGGCGCGGCGTCGCCGTGGACGAGCGGCCCGTCGGGCGCATCGAGCAGACGGACGGGCAGGTCTCGGCGGTCGTGTTCGAGGACGGCGACCGGCTGTGCGTCGGCGCCGTCTACGTCAAGCCGGACGTGCGGCCGCGGAGCACGCTGCCCGAGACGCTCGGCGCGCGGCTGATGCCCAACCGCATCGCCGTCACGGACGACGTCGGGCGCGTCGAGGGCGTCCCGGGCCTCTACCTCGCCGGCGACGTGACGGAGCGGCAGCACCAGGTCGTGCTCGCGGCGGCGTCGGGCACGCGCGCCGCGTTCGCCCTCAACCACGACCTGCTGGTGGCAGGCTACACGGGCTGAGCGGCCCGTGCCGGAGCGACCTTGCCACGCCGCACCTCCGATGACCCACACGTCCCACGTCCCGCTGCGCTGGTCCGACCTCGACGCGCTCGGCCACGTCAACAACGCCGTCTACCTCACGCTCTGCGAGCAGGGCCGCATCGAGGCCTTCGACGCGCTCCTGCCCGACGGCTGGGTCGGCGACGAGTCGCCGGTGCTCGCCGCCGCGACCGTCACGTTCCGCCGCCCGATCCTCGGGACGGGCGACGCCGAGGTCGCGACGACGTTCGAGACGCCGAGGCGGACGTCCGTCAAGACGCGCTTCACCATCACGCTGGAGGGCGAGCTGCGCGCCGAGGGCGAGGCCGTCCTCGTGTGGATCGACGTCGCGTCGGGGCGGCCCGTGCCCGTGCCGGACGCGCTTCGGTCCGCCATCGCTGCGGGATCGCCGAGCGAGCCGGCCACCCGCGGCGACGCGCCGGCTTAAGCCAGCGGCGGGACGGCTGATAGGACGAGGACACGACTCCGGCTGCGCGCCGGTCGCCTTCTCCCCGATCCCGCCGACCCCATGTCGTTCCGCGTCCTCGTCGCGAGCCCGCTCGCGCTCTTCCTCGCCCTCGTCCTCGCCGGCTGCGACGCCATCGGCGGCGGCGGCGATGCCACCCTCAGCGGCCAGGTCGTCAACGCCGAGACCAACCGGCCGATCTCGGGCGCGACCGTCCAGATCCTGTCGATGCGCGTCGAGGAGCGGTCGGACTCGACCGGCGCCTACCGCGCGTCCGTCGGCGTGGACTCGATGATGCAGATCCGCGTCGTCGCGTTCAAGACCGGCTACGCGGCCGACACGGTCACGGTCAACGTCGAGCCCGGGCAGACCGTGACGGTCCCGCCGCTGCTGCTCCGCGAAGGCGCGGCCGGCGACGGCACGTCCGGCCCCGCGGCCAGCATCACGCTCGCGCCGCGCTCGTCGCAGTCGGTCGGCGTGAGCGGGACGGGCTCCAACGAGACGGCCTCGCTGACGTTCGTCGCCCGCGACGGCGACGGCCGGCCGGTCGACGCCGCGCACGCGGTCAACATCTCGGTCTCGATCATCCAGGGCCCCGGCGGCGGCGAGTTCCTGTCGCCCGCCGCCCCCGCGACGGTCCGCACGAACGCCAACGGCGAGGCCGCGGTGACGCTCACGAGCGGCACGGCCGCCGGCGTCGTGCAGGTCGAGACGCGGGCGACGGTCGAGGGGCGCGTCATCCGCTCGCAGCCGATCTCGCTCGTCATCTTCGGCGGCTTCCCGGACGAGGCGCACTTCAGCGTGCTCGCGACGAAGCGCAACTTCCCCGGCCTCGCCGTCCAGGGCATCACGAACGCGATGGAGGCCATCGTCGGCGACCGCTACGGCAACCCGGTCCAGCCCGGCACGCAGGTCTACTTCACGACGACGGGCGGCGTCATCGGCGGCGCCTCCGCGACCAACGACGCCGGCCGCGCCTCGGTCATGCTGACGGCCGCCAACCCGCTCCCGCGCCAGACCGGCTTCGGGACGGTCACAGCGCGCACGGCCGGGCCGAACGGCGTGCAGGTCCAGACGTCCAGCGAGGTCCTCTTCTCGGGCACGCCGCGCATCACGCTCCAGACGGCGGGCATGGCCGTCGGGTCGTACCAGTTCACGGTCGAGGACGAGCTCGGCCACCCGCTCTCATCGGGCACGTCGATCACGGTCACCGTCGACGGCGAGAACATCACGACGAGCGGCCAGATGTCGGCCACGCTCGGCGACGTCGTCACGGCCGGGCCGGGCCGGACCCAGTTCCAGTTCACGGTCCGCCCGGTGCCGGGCTCCGAGACGCCGCCGGTGATCACGCAGATCAAGATCGAGACCAGCGGCCCGAACGGGTCGGCCGGAGGCTACCGGCCGGGCGCGCTTCGCCCCGGCGTGAGTGTGGTCGGCCGCACGCAGCCCGCGCGGAGCTAACCGCCCCCAAACGCCCGAATGCACCGCCGCCCGGCTCGCCACAGGGCGGGCCGGGCGGCGGTGCGTTCGGACGGCACGATCTCAGGCCTCGGCCGTCGGCTGCGCGAGCACGAGCGCCTCGGCGACGGGCGCCGAGAGGCCGGCCTGCGCCTCGGCCGCCATCAGCGCCGTGACGTCGGCGGGCGCGTCGGCGGCGGCGGGCATCGCGGGCGCGGGTGGGCCGTGGCGGACGATCCCGTACGGCCCGGCGTGGCCGGCGAACCGCCCGACGACGATGGCGCCCGGCGCCGCGTCGTCCAGGTCCAGCGTGCCGCCGGCGCCGACGCGGGCCAGCACGACGGCCCCGCCGTCGAGCACGACGGCCGTGTCACCCTCGTGGACCGCGCCCTCGTCGACGAGCACGTACTGCGCCTCGTCGAGGTCCGAGAGGCTGCGCCGGACCGTCTCGTCGAGGCGGAGCGCATGCAGGCCGTCGAGGTCGGCGAAGAGGGCGGCGAGCGAGAGCCGGTCCGTGCGGGCCGCCTCGCGGATGCCCGTGCGACCGAGCGTCCCGCGGACGGCGATGGTGCCGTCGCGGCCGGAGCGGTCCACGAGGCGGTAGCCGTTGCGGTCGCGCTCGAGGAAGCCCTTGCGCGAGAGCGCGTGCAGGTTCTGCGTGACCGAGTTCGGCGACCGGTACTCGAAGTGGTCCACGATCTCGCGGTACGTCGGCCAGACCCGGTGCTCGCGCACGTGGCCCTGGAGGAATTCGAGGAAGGCGTTTTGTTTGCCCGTCAGCTGTCGTCTGCTCATGAGACCCGCGGCCAGTTTGAGTCAAGGTAGGGCTGAGAACGGGAAAAGCGGGCCCGACGTTGCGTCCTAACGCACACATACCACCCAGCGCGACGTCTTTTTAAAGGTTTCGGCCCTGGGGCTCGGCCACCTGCGTGTATGTGTGTGGGTGTTCGGACGGCGAATGGCCCTGACGCGCCGTCCGGCGGGCCGGCTATCTTGGCCGCGTCCCCCCGCCACACGACCATGACCGATTCCCCCGCGCGCCCGGCCGCCACGCCCGCTCTCCGCCACGTAGACGAACACGGCAGCGCCCGCATGGGCGACGTCGGCCCGAGCGACCGGACGGCGCGGACGGCCGTCGCCGCCGGCCGCGTCCGCGTCGGCGCCGCCGCGCTGCAGCTCATCCGCGAGAACGCGCTCTCCAAGGGCGACGCGCTCGTGGTGGCGCAGGTCGCGGGCGTGCTCGGGGCGAAGCAGGCGAGCCGCCTCATCCCGCTCTGCCACGACGTGCTGCTGCAGAACGTGATCGTCGAGTTCGAGCTCGACGACGACGCGGGCACGGTCGAGGTCCGCGCGATCACCAAGACCGACGGCCCGACGGGCGTCGAGATGGAGGCCCTGACGGCCGTGTCCGTGGCCGCGCTGACGGTCTACGACATGTGCAAGTCCGTCTCGCCGACGGCGACGATCACGGACGTCCGGCTGCTCGCCAAGTCCGGCGGCGCCTCCGGCGACTACCGCCGCCCGGCCGACGCGGACGTCCGCGTCCCCGCCCCGCACGAGAACTGAGGCAGACAGGGCGACGAGGCGCGAGATGCTGCATCCCGCGTATCTGGCACAGCCCGCCCCGCTTCTCGCCGCGAGGCGTAACCTCTTGGCATCGCTGCGAAACGCTCGCAGCGTCGCGCCGTAGGTACGGCACACTCCCCACGCTCTCATGGACACGCTCATCGGCGGACTCGGCCTTGTCGCCATCCTCGGCCTGATCGCCATCGTCGTGATCATTTTCTACATGGTCCCGATCGGGCTCTACATCTCGGCGCTGTCGTCGGGCGTGCGGCTGAGCCTCTTCGGCGACCTCGTCGGGATGCGCCTGCGCAAGGTGCCGCCGGCGGCGATCGTGAACCCGCTCATTACGGCGCACAAGGCCGGCATCCCGGTGTCGGCGTCGCAGCTCGAGGCGCACTACCTCGCCGGCGGCCACGTCGAAAAGGTCGTCCGGGCGCTGATCTCGGCGGACAAGGCCAACATCCCGCTCACGTTCGAGCGCGCGACTGCGATCGACCTCGCCGGCCGCGACGTGTTCGAGGCCGTCCAGGTGTCGGTCAACCCGAAGGTCATCGAGACGCCGCCGATCTCGGCCATCGCCAAGAACGGCATCCAGGTCCGCGCCATCGCGCGCGTGACGCTGCGCGCCAACATCGAGCGCCTCGTCGGCGGCGCGGGCGAGGAGACGATCATCGCCCGCGTCGGCGAGGGCATCGTGTCCACGATCGGCTCGTCGGCGACGCACGCCGTCGTGCTCGAGAACCCGGACATGATCTCGAAGACGGTCCTCGCGAAGGGCCTCGACTCGGGCACGGCCTTCGAGATCCTCTCGATCGACATCGCCGACGTCGACGTCGGCGAGAACATCGGGGCGAAGCTCCAGACGGACCAGGCCGAGGCGGACCTCCGCGTCGCCCGGGCCCGCGCCGAGGAGCGCCGCGCCGCCGCCGTCGCGGCCGAGCAGGAGGAGCGCGCCAACCTCGTCCGCGCCGAGGCCGAGATCCCGAAGGCCATGGCGGACGCGCTCCGCTCGGGCACGCTCGGCGTGATGGACTACTACCAGCTCCGCAACACCGAGGCCGACACGAAGATGCGCGACGCCATCGGCGGCGGCAAGGGCGCAGCTGGCGGGGGCATCTAGTCCAGATGCGCCGCGTCCTCCTTCTCGCCCTGCTCGCCGCCACGGCGGCGAGCGCCCAGGAGTCGCCCTTCGACCTCGTCCGCGCGCGGACCGTCTACGCCGCCGGCAGGCCGACATGGATGGCGCTCGCCGGGACGCGAACGCTGCTCCCAATCACGCTCCCCCGCGAGTGCGCCGGCCGCGTCTGCATCGCCGAAGCGCGACGGGCCGACGAGCCCGACAGCACGTCGCTGGACTGCGTCGTCCCCGAGGGCGTCGTCCACATCCCGACCGACCGCGCGGCCGTCGTGACGTTCCTGGACGGACGGACGGGCGCACCGGTCGGCCCCACCGTCCATTCCCCCGACGTCCTCCGCTGACCGTGCCCGATTCCGACGCCCTCGTCGCGGCCCGCGTGGTCGCCTTTGCGGCCCCCGCCGCCCTTTCCACGACGCAGGACGTCGTCCGCCTCGTCCGCCCCGCGCTCGGCATGGGCGCCGACGACAGCGTGATTGCTGAAGAGACGCTCGCGCTCGTGGCGACGATCACGGCGCGCGCGGCCGAGACCGGCCTTCAGTCGCGCCGCGAGGCGTTCGCTGCGGCGGGTCCCGCGCTCGCGGAGCTGCCGTTCCTCTACCACGACTACCTGCTCGGCGGCCAGATGGTCGCGCAGGGTGCCGAGGGCGACGTCGCGCCGGACGCGTCGGTGTACGAGCGGCTGGACCGCAAGGCGGCGTTCTACAGCGTCCACCTGCCGCCAGGGCGCTTTCCCGGGCCGTCTGTGCTCGCGCAGAAGCTGCCGCTCTGGATGGGCCGCATCTCGCCGCCGCGCCTCCCGACGAGCCCGGACGAGCGCCTCGGCTCGCTCGGCGTCGCAGACCTGCTGTCGGTCCACGCCCGCCTCGTGCTCGCGTTCGCGCAGAAGGCCGCCGAGGATGCCACGTCGTCGTCGTCCGCCCCGTAGAGACGCGCCGGGGCGCGTCTTGGCATGGCGAGACGATCGGCACAGACGCGCCATGGCGCGTCTCTATGGCGTTTCAGGCGGCGTGTTGGCGTCGGGAGAGCCCTCGTCCTTCCAGTAGCCCCAGCTCGACGTCCGCACGCGGTCCGCGCCGATGCCGGTGAAGAGCATGAGGGGGCGCACCCAGCCGTGGAGCGTCTTTTTGGCGCGGCCCTGGACGAGGCGGCGGTGGTCGCGCTCGTAGACCTTGAGGCCGCCGGCGTACGGCACGCGCCAGCCCGCCTTGCGCACCGTCCACAGCGCGTAGATGTCCTCGTTGGCTGTGAGCGCGAGGTCGAAGCCGCCGGCGTCCAGCAAGGCTTTTGTGCGGAAGAGCATGTTGGAGCCCGAGCCGGCCGGGATCGTCAGCCACGACGCCGCGCGGATACCGAACGAGAACAGCTTGTAGTACGTCCGGAAGTCGGCGTCGGCGGAGAGCTTGGCGCCCTGCAGCGCCCCGACGGCGGGCCCGAGCGCGAGGCGCTCCCACTCGGCCCAGTAGCCGTCGCCGAAGGCCATGTCGGCGTCCGTGAACAGGATCCACTCGGTCGTGCAGGCCTCGAGCGCGATCTGTCGCGCCGCCGGGATCGTGCCCGTGTCGCGGATGACGGTCGACCGCTCGGGACGGAGCGCCGCGATGAGGTCGGGCGTGTCGTCCGTGCTCGCGTCGACGACGATGAGCGTCAGGCGCGGGTCGAGGCTCGCGAGGAAGCCCGCGATGTTGGCCGCCTCGTTCTTGGTCGGCACGGCGACGGTGAGATCTTCGAGGCGCATCGGGGGAAAGTTTGGAGAGAATGCAGCTTGACGTTTGGAGAAGATGTTTGATCAAGAGAGGGTCTCTCACCTCTTCAACCTCCAAACTCGCATTTTCAGAGACCGAGCACGTCCGCGCCCTGCTCGAAGACGATGTCGACCGGGATGCCGGCGGCGTTGATCCGCGCGAGCGTCGCCTCGAGCTCGGGCGACGAGTGGCCGTACTGCGTCACGAAGGCGTCCACGGCGGCGTAGTCGCCGTCGCCCTGGAGCGTGAGCAGGCGCGCGGCGAGCGCGCGGACGGCGACGGGCATCCGCGCCGCGTCGACGCGCCACAGGCCGTCCGTCCCGACCGAGACGGCGCCCTGCTCCATAAAGAAGTTGAGGCGGACGAGGTTGGCGCGCGCGTGCGCGTCCGCCGTCCCGAACCTCACCGAGCGGAAGATGGACGCGATGAACGTGGCGTAGTGCTGCGGGAGCGTCGCCTCGGTCCACTGGCCCGACTGCACGAGCCGCTCGACCATGTACAGCCCGAGGACGTCCGCCTTGCCCTCCTCGATGGCCGATGCGTGGTCCAGCAGTGCCTCGCGAACCGTCCGTGCGGGCGCACCCGCGGCCCCGGTGATCGTGTTCTTGATGCCGAGGCCGTGCGCGACCTCGTGGAACATGGTGTTGCCGAAGAAGGCGTCGAAGTCCACGAGCGCGGCCTGGTCCGGCGCGTAGAGCACGGCCGCGAGCGGGACGAGGATGCGGTCGAACTTGGCGCGCATCGCGTTCTTGAGCTGGATGCGGCGGCTGCCCTTCTCGAGTTGGACGGTCTCGTCGTTGGGCAGGTTGATCGCGATCGTCTTGGCGCCCGCGTTGGCGTCGCCGGCGTAGTAGACGGCGTCGTAGGCGCCGAGGTCGGCGTCGGAGCCGGGCGTCTCGGCGCGGTACGCGGCCGGCACGGGCAGGCCGCGCTGCAGCTCGGGCAGCGTCGCGGCGTACTGCTGGAGGCGGGCGGACCACACCGCGTCGCGGACGAGCACGTAGGCCTCGTGCGTCGCCTTGAAGCCGGCGAGCGCGTCCTCGTACGTCTCGATCGGGCCGACGACGATGTCGAGCGGGTTCGTCCGCATGTCCATCCACGCGAGGTCGGACGGGCGGTAGTCGTCGGTCTCGAGCGCGCTGGCGCGGAGCGTGAGGTAGGTCCGCAGGCCGGCGTCGTCGGCGAGGGCGGCGGCGGCGCGGAGGCTCGCCGCGGCGCGGGCGACGGGCTCGGCGAAGGCGACGTGGTACGGGACCGAAACCAGCGCGCCAGCGGCATCGCGGCGGACGAGCGTGTACAGGCCCGTCAGCGTCGAGTCGGCCGTGGCAGCGGCGAGGAGTTCGTCGCGCGTCATGTCGGCCGGGTAGAAGCCCGAGCCGAGCGGCTTCGGCCCGACGCCCGGCACGAAGGGCGCGTTGCCCGCGAGGCGGTCCCACGGCCCGTAGTTGACGCCGACGAACTGGCGCATGGCGTCCGAGCTCAGGGTATTTCGGGCGCGGTCCCAGCCGCTGCCGGCCTCCATCCAGTAGATGTCGTCCATCGCGCGCGCGGCGTCGATGAGGTGCGGGATCATGGCCCGCGTGCGCGCCGAGAGGCCCGAGAGGTCGGACGTCAGGCGGACGGTCGTGTACTGGCCGAGGCGCAGGGCGACCGAGTCGATCGGAGCCGGCGTCTGTGCCTGGGCGGGGAGGGCGAGCGCGACGAGCGCAGCGAGGATGAGCGGCTTCACGGGCGTGGGGCGGGCGGACGCCCAAGATAGACGGCGGCGGCACAGGATTCGGAACGGACGCGGGCGGGCGGCGTGAGCGCTCTCGGGCCGCAGACCAGGCTGGAAGCGCTTCCGGAACACCCGCCGCCCGTATCTTGCCTGCCGCCCGGCCTGTGCCGGATGAGCCCTTCCCCGCTTCCGCGGACGCCCGGTCCGCCCTGCTCTGATGTCCGAGACCTCCACGCCCAGCGTGTCCAAGCCTCGCGTGTGGTTCAACGGCGAGCTCGTCGACCACGAGGACGCCACGATCCACGTCCTGTCCCACGTCGTCCACTACGGCTCGTCCGTCTTCGAGGGCGTCCGCTGCTACGAGACCGACCGCGGCCCGGCCGTCTTCCGGCTGCGCGAGCATATGAAGCGCCTCATCGGCTCGGCGCACATCCACCGCATGAAGGGCGACTTCGAGCTCGACGCGCTGTGCGACGCCGTCGTGCAGACGATCGCGGACAGCGGGCTCAACGCGTGCTACATCCGCCCGATCATCTTTCGCGGCCACGGCCCGATGGGCGTCAACCCGCTCAACAACCCCGTCGTGACGGCCATCGCCGTGTGGGAGTGGGGCCAGTACCTCGGCGAGGAGGCGCTCGCGAACGGTGTCGACGTCCAGGTGTCGTCGTGGAACCGGCCTGCGCCGAACACGCTGCCCGCGATGGCCAAGGCCGCCGGCAACTACCTCGGCGGCTCGCTGATCAAGATGGAGGCCATCCTGAACGGCTTCAAGGAAGGCATCGCGCTCACCGTGGACGGCTACCTCTCGGAGGGCTCGGGCGAGAACCTGTTCCTCGTCCGCGACGGCGTCCTCTACACGCCGACGACGACGATGTCCATCCTGCCCGGTATCACCCGCGACACCGTGATGACGATCGCGCGCGAGATGGACCTCGAGATCCGCGAGCAGGCACTCCCCCGCGAGGCGCTCTACCTCGCCGACGAGGTCTTCTTCACCGGGACGGCGGCCGAGATCACGCCCGTCCGCGCCCTCGACCACTACACGATCGGCGAGGGCCGCCGCGGGCCGATCACGGAGAAAATCCAGTCCACGTACCTCAGCGCCGTCCGCGACGCCGCCGACCCGCACGGGTGGCTGACGTTCGTGAACGAGGCGGGCGACGCCGGCGGCGACTCGTCGCAGGTGAAGGCACAGGTCGCCTGACGCCTCAGACTGGTTTGGAACGGGAGCCGGGGGACGTAGATCGGGACGCGCGGCAGGTCAGCCGCCGCCCGCTCCGCGTCCCCCGACCCATGTGCAGACCTCACGGCGCGGGGCGACTCCACAGGAGTCTCAGAATATGCAACGCACACATCTTCCAAACCCGTTATGAACTGTTTAGGTTGGGGATGTGACCTTCTCTGATCCGCCTGCGGCTCTGCGTCAGTGCCGACTCCCCGGCATTCCTCCCACTCTCAGTTATGACCATGCGTCTCCTCCTCGCCGCTCTCGCCCTCGTGCTCGCGGCTCCCCTCGTCCAGGCTCAGAGCGTCGGGGAGGCCCCGACCTACGGGACGGTCTCGCTCCGCGCCGGCTTCACGCCGGACCCCCACGAGATGAGCATCACGGCGGGCGGTTCCATCAGCGTCGGCATCTCGGGCTGCACCGGCAAGGTCTCCGACGCGCCGGACATCGACCTCACGTGGCGCGGCGGCTCGTCGACGCTCTACATCTACTCGATGTCGGACGAGGACACGACGCTGCTCGTGAACCTGCCCAACGGCTCGTGGGCCTGCGACGACGACTCGCTCGGCGACCGCAACCCGCTCATCATCGTCCGCAATGCGCCCTCCGGCCTGTACAACATCTGGTCCGGCACGTACGGCAGCGGCCTGGCGTCGACCGACGTCATGATCTCCGAGATCGACCCGCGCTGACAGCGCCGCGCGCACCCGCCGCGCGCCGGTCGGGGCGGGGCACTCGGCGACGGGTGCCCCGCCCCGTCATTTCGGGCCGTCCGGTTCGGACACGCTGGCGGCCACTCAGCGCCGCTCACGTAGCTTCTCCTCTCTCCTGCCGCTCACTCCGCACATGACCCGCACCCTTCTCGCAGCCGCTCTCGGGCTGCTCCCGCTCGTCGCCCCGGCCGCGCAGCAGATGCGGCCCGACGCCCGGCCCGTCGGCGGGACGCTCCGGCCGACCGCGACCGGCCCTGCGGCCACCCTCGCGCTCACGCTCCGCGCGACGGCCGAGACCGGCATCGACTCGTGCCCCGGCTACGTCGGCCCGTCCGCGCCCGACGCCGTCGTGGAGTGGCCCGGCGGCGACCTCCGCCTGACGACCATCGGTGACGGCTTCGACCCCGTCCTCGCCGTCTCCGGCCCCGACGGGCAGTGGCACTGCAACGACGACGGCACCAGCCTGACGCCCATCGTCGACATCCGGCGCGCCGCGCGCGGCCGCTACGCCGTCTGGGTCGGCGCCTGGCAGCAGGACGCCGGGCAGCAGGCGATCACGCTCTCGGCCGCCACGCTCCCGCCGCCGCCCGTGTTCTCGCTCAACGGCCGCGCGCCGGGCGGCACGACGCGCGTCGCAGCCGGCTTCGAGGCGCAGAATGGCCCGCTGACGCTCACGGCACAGGCGGGCGGAACGGACAGCGTCACGGAGACCGAGATCACGTCTGCGATGTCGGATACGGAGTACTGCTCCGGCTACGTCGACATGCGCACGCCGTCGGCGGTCGTCGAGTACTCGGGCGGGGGCACGCTCGCCTTCGCGGCCACCCTCGCGCCGGACGTCGAGATGGCCGACCTCACGATGGCTGTCCACACCCCCGGCGGCGCGTGGCGCTGCTCGGACGACTTCAACGGCCTCGACCCGGCCATCGGCATTGAGCAGGCCGCGGCCGGCCGCTACGACGTCTGGATCGGGACGTACGGTGCGGACGGCGGGCGCGTCGGCGCCGTGCTGACGCTGACGGAGGCGATGCCCGTCGCGCCCGAGTATCCCGACGATCCGGGCATGGGCTCCATGCCCTTCTCTGAAGGGACGTACATGCCGCTGGATCTCGCGACCCGCCCATCCGTCCGCCTCCGCGTCGGCGACCAGCCCGTCTCGGGCACCGCGGCCGTGGCGCCGGCCGGCGCGAACCCGGTCTCCGGCATGACCTGCTACGGCTTCATCGCCGCCGCCCCGACCGCCTCCGTCGAGATGTCCGGCGCGGGCCCGCTCGGCATCACCGCGACGGCCGAGGACGGCACGGACCTGACCCTGGTCGTCCGCACGCCGGACAACCGCTGGTTCTGCTCCGACGACGCCGACGGCCTCAACCCGGGCGTCCAGATCGGGACGACGGACGACCCGACCGCCGCCTCGGGCACCTACCTCGTCTGGGTCGGCACGTACGGCGACCCGACCGGGATGAGCATGGACGGGATGGACATGGACGCGCAGCCGATGGGCCCGACCGCCGTCACCGTGACGGCCCTGCGTGGCGAGATCGTCGTGTCCACGCCGGACTTCGGCATGGGGGACATGATGGACGACCGTCCGGACTTCTCGGCGGGCACCTACGACGGGCAGGACCTCCAGCCGGACCGCCCCGTGACCACACTCTCGCTCCGCGACAACGCCGCCGAGGCGGACGTCACGGTCAACGCCGCGCTCATCAACCCCGTCGACGGCGATGCCTGCGTCGGGTTCATCGATCCCCGCCCGACGTTCGCTTTCACCGCGGGCGACATGCCCGCCTCCATCACGGCCGCGTCCGACGACGCCGACCTCGTGATGCTCGTCCGCGCGCCGTCCGGCGGCTGGTTCTGCTCGGACGACGCCCAAGGCTCCTCCAGCCCGCGCGTCGACACGGCCGAGGCCGGTCGGTACGGCGTCTGGGTCGGGACGTACTCGCGCCCGGCCGGGCCGGTCTCGGCGCACGTGAGCGTCGGCATGGCGTCCGGGATGTAGGGCGTTTCGCCCGGTCTGTCGGGCCCGTGGGACAGTGCGCGCGCCCGATGTCGCACGCGCAGGCAACACGGGCGGGCGGCACAGCGTTTGCACCCCATCCAGACACGCTCGCTTCCCGCCCCGATGACCCGCCATTTCCTCTCTCTGCTCGCTGCAGCCGTCGTGCTCTGTGCCGCTCCGGTGCAGGCCCAGCCGCAGCGCCAGGCCGCGCCGCGCTACGGCACGCTCGCCGCCGCCGCGACGCCGGCCACCGTCGCCATCGAGGCCGGCGGGCCGGACCGCAACGCCGTTCCGGGCTCGGGATGCTCGGGCTTCATCCAGAACAGCACGCCGGTCGCGACCGTCACGCACACGGGCGGGCCGCTCTCGATCTACGTCACGTCCAGCACGGACACGACGCTACTCGTCTCGGACCCCTCGGGCCGCTGGCAGTGCTCGGATGACGCCGACGACATCAACCCGGGCGTCACGTTCAGCAACGGCCAGGCCGGATCGTACACGGTCTGGGTCGGCACGTTCTCGCCCGAGGTCGCCGGTGCGGCCGCCCGGCTGCACGCCGTCCGAGGCCAGCCGCGCTGGTAGGCGTCGCCTGCTTTCTGCACGACGCGCTCCGGCTCCGGCCGGGGCGCGTCGTCGCGTTTGCGGGGTAGGTTCACGCCATGCCCTACCACTACACGATCGCGACGGAGGCGCACGCGGCACAGATCCACGCGCTCAACCACGCGACCTTCGCCGGCGAGATCCCGCAGCACGCGCCGACGCCCGACGGCCGTCTCGTGGACCGCTTCCACGACGAGAACACGTACCTCGTCGCGCTCGACGGCGAGACCGTCGCCGGCATGATGGCGCTGCGCCACGCGCGCCCGTTCTCGCTCGACGCCAAGCTGCCCGACCTCGACACGCTGCTTCCGGCCGAGCGGCCGGCGGTCGAGATCCGGCTGCTCGCCGTCCGCCCCGAGCGCCGCCACGGCCGCGCCTTCGCCGGCCTGATGGCGTACGCCGCGCGCTGGATGGTGCAGAACGGCTTCCGCCTCGCCCTCATCTCGGGCACGACGCGCCAGACGACGCTCTACGAGCGGATGGGCTTCCGCCCGTTCGGCCCGCTCGTCGGCCACGGCGACGCGACGTACCAGCCGATGCTCTCGACGCTCGACGACGCCCTCCGGGCCGTCCCGCCGATGCTCGCCAGCCCGGACCGGCCGGGGCCGGACGTGAGTCTGCTCCCCGGCCCGGTCGAGTTGGACCCGGCCGTGAGCGCAGCGCTCGCCCGAACGCCCGTCAGCCACCGCGGCGAGGCCTTCGCGGCGCTCCACGCGCGCGTCGTGGCCGGCCTCGCCGAGCGCATCGGGCTGCCGCACGTCGCGCTGATGGTCGGGCCGGGCACGCTCGCCAACGACGTCGTCGCGGCGCATCTCGCAGCGTGGGGCGCGCCGGGGCTCGTCCTCTCGAACGGCGCCTTCGGCGAGCGCCTCGCGGACCACGCCCGCCGTCACGGTCTCGCGCACGAGGTCGTTCGGAGCGCGTGGGGTGAGCCGCTCCCGCTCGACGCCGCGGCCGACCGACTCGCGTCCGGCGATGCGCCGGGGTGGATCTGGGCCGTCCACGGCGAGACGTCGACTGGCATGCTCAACGACGTGTCCGCCCTCGGCGCACTCGCCCGGGGGCACGGCGCGCGGCTGTGCCTCGATGCCGTCTCGACGCTCGGGGCCGTGCCCGTCGACGCCAGCGCAGCGATGATGGCGACGGGCGTCAGCGGCAAGGCGCTCGGCGGCGTCGCCGGGCTCGCGTTCGTCGCGCACGGCGCGCTGCCGCCGCTCGCGCGTCCGCTGCCCGCCGCGTTCGACCTCGCCGCCGCTCATGACGCCGGCGGCATTCCGTTCACCTCGTCGTCCCCGCTGCTCGCCGCCCTGGACGCCGCGCTCGGCGGTTCCGACGACGCCCGCATGGCGCGTCTCCAGCGCCAGGGCCGCCGCATTCGCCAGGGCCTGACCGACGCCGGGTTCGACGTCGTCGCCCCGCCTGGCACCGCGCTGCCGACGGTTCAGACGGTCGCGCTGGGGTCGCCCGAGGAGGCGTGGGCGGTCGGGGAGCGGCTGGAGCGGCTCGGGATCCTGACGAGCTACCGCAGCGGCTACCTCCGCGCCCGCGGCTGGCTCCAGCTGTGCACGATGGGCGCCCAGACCGACGCCCACGTTGAGGCGGCGCTGGCCGCCTTCTGCGCCGCCGTCCGGGTTGAGCGGAACGCACGGACGATCCTCCTCAACCGCTCCTTCGTGCTCGCGCAGGGCTTCGACCTGCCCGCGTCGCGGTGACTAGCAACCGGCCTCTTGACCGGAAACGTCAGGCACCACATCGGCACGCTCTGCTCTCCAGCGGACGCCGATACGCCGGAGCTACGGGCGCACTAGCCGATGAAAGCGTGCCAGTAGAAGCCAGCGTTCCGGTCTCACTCGCTCATCCATCAGTCTCGCTCTGGTACCCCTACCGTATCATATAGCACCCATCAGACCCCGAATCCTGTGATTTTTAAACTTCCGCGCCGTGTTTATAACCGTGCGTTTCCATCCGCGCGCTCACGCTCGTGGCAGAAAGCAGGAGCCGGCTACGCCGATGTGCTGACGCCTAGCTCCCTGGACTCCGCGCGCCCAGCCGAGCAGACTGAACCGAATCCGCTGGAGGTGTTCTTCGACGGCCGCACGCAAGGCGCGGGTATATGGAAGTGGCGCCACTACTTCGACATCTACCATTCCCACTTCAACCGCTTCAGAAAACGAGACGACGTCGTCGTCCTCGAGATCGGCGTGTACTCCGGGGGGTCTTTGGATATGTGGCAGGACTATTTTAGCCCGTCGACTCAGATCTATGGCATCGACATTGAGTACGCATGCCGGGTCTACGAGCGCGAGCACGTCCACATTCTGATCGGCGACCAAGCCGACCGAGCGTTCTGGCGGAGGTCTTTCGCCGACGGCACGCTCCCGAAGCCCGACATCGTGATTGACGATGGCGGCCACACAGAGGAGCAGCAGCGTATCACGATGGAGGAAGTGCTCCCCAACCTCCGCCCGGGCGGTGTTTACGTGTGCGAAGATATTCATAGAAGGGGAAATGCTTTTACGTCCTTCGCCACGGGATTCGCAGATGGCCTCAATACGTTCTACTCACTTCCTACCGACGAATCCAATGCAGAGCGCCGCATCGTCGTGAAAACGAGAGGAATGCAATCCTCTATTCATTCAGTCCATTTTTATCCATTTATTTTAGTAATTGAGAAACGTAATATTATGATTGCTGAATTGACAGCACCAAAACACGGAACTCGATGGGAGCCTTTTCTTACGTAGATAATATACCGGACAGACTTTGCCCCTTTGAGGTAGCGCGGCGGGAGGCAGAGGGCATCCCGGATTCTGTCGCCAAACGGATCCCGAGATGCTGTTACCTCCCGCCGTTGCTGCCGTCATGGTATTCTTCCGGCCGTTATTCGACCGCCGCGGTGACGGCTGCCCCACCGTCCTCGTCGCAGGTGCGCTGCTCGCCGTCCGCACGCACGGTCGAGCCGACAACGACCTAGCAACAGGTCGTTGCGAGTCAGTGGTACAGGCAGACCGAGCGCCCGGTCGAGATCACGACCGGGACGGCGGTGTGGTATCACGTCGGCAAAGAGCCCGTGCCGCTGCGGTGGGTGCTCGTCCGCATCACCAGCTCGGGGGACGTACCGAAGGCACTTCTATGTACCGATCTCTGCGCAGCACCGCTTCAGATCGTGGCGTGGTACGTGCGCCGGAGACGGCCGGGGTGACGGTTGCCGAAGTCCGTCGGCACCTCGGCGTCGAGAAGCAGCGGCAGTGGTCGTCGGGTGCGGACGACGCCATGCCTGCTGGGCCTCTTCTCGGTGGTCGCGCTCATGGCGGACACGCTGCACACCTCGGGCGCGACATCTCGGCGCGTCAGAGCGCGTGGTCCTCGAAGGCGGTCCCACGTTCAGCGACGCCCGTGGCGGTAGGGGTCGACCTGTGGCGATGGGCGGTTTCTGAGATGTCGGGGGGTGGGCCTCAGAGAACAGTAAAGACCGGGGCCGCGTTTGAGCGGATGAGCGCCGCGCTGGCCTACATGGCTTGGGGCCAAGGTCCAACTGAGGCTAGTGGGTCGGTTGTCATGGTCGTTGCCATAGACCCAGCCGAGACCGCCGCACCGGCCAACGCGTGACGGCACCCGAGCCACCGAGCGCGTGACGGCGCTCCCGGCTCCGACGCCGTCGCAGCGCCCGCTTGCCGCCCCACTCAAACGGCGTCGGGTGCGCGTTCCAGCCCCGAGCCGTCGCCTCCAGTATGCATAGAGGCTCTCGATCGCCAGCGATGGACGGCCCAAGAGCCGGTTGAGGTACACGCCGAGGTCAAACGCGAGCAGCTTCGCCACCATCCGCGTCTGAACTCCGAGCAGGCTCCGCGCACGGGTCGTCTCGGCCTTGAACTGGTCGGCGAGCATCGACAGCACCGACTCCACGAGTGCCCGCTTCGAGCGCAGCCACCGGCGCCACGCCTTCGACTCGCTCGCGGTGATACCCTCCGGCGGTGTCGTCGAGTTCTTGGGGACCGCCCACAGGTTGTGCGCCGTCTGCGCGATCCGGTACCGGAAGTCCTCGCCGGTGTAGCCTGCGTCGCCGAGCACGAGCCCGCTCGCGGACGCGCCGACGTGGTGCAGCATCGCCTCGGCGACGTCGCGCTCAGCGACATTGGCCGGCGCGAGCGCAAACGCGGCGATGGCCCCCTCGTCGGTGATCACGAGATGCAGGCGGAAGCCGAAGAACAGCTGGTGGCGGACGCTCTTGAAGTGATACGCGGCCATGGGGACTGAGCGCTTGCCGGTCTGGCTACGCTCGACTTTGGTCGTCTCGACGGGTGCGGAGTCGAGGATGTACCAGCCGGCACCGTCGCTGAGGGCTGCCGCGAGGCGCGTGAACAGCGCTTGCTGGACGCCGGCAAGTGCCTTGCGGCGCCGGTGGTAGCGGCTGGCCGAGAGCAAATCCGGGAAGAGGTTGGGATGGTCGCGGCGCAGGTGTCGGACGAAGCTGGTCTCGGAGTCGTTGGAGCGGGCCTCTTGCAAGAGCGAGACGGTGAGGACCTCGGAGTCGGTCATCGCCATGCGGCGATGCCCTGGCCGGAGCCGGACGTGATCCGGGACGAGGGCGTAGTAGAGGTCGTCGAGGAGGGTGTAGATGGTGAGCGCGAGGTCGTCGAAGGGGAGATCGGGCAGAGTAGCTTTGGACGTGACGGCCGTCATGGCAGCGGGCGCGGGGAGCCGCGGAGGTGTGTAGTGACCTCTCCGACCGGCGGACCCGCGCCCGCTGTTCCGTCCGTCAAGTCATAGCATCAGCCGTACTAGTGTGGGTTGCCGTTGTTCGTAAGCTGTCGGTCCACCGCCGCACTACGCATGGCCGCCTTTCCGACCGTCTTCCGACAGCGCATCCTCGACGCCGCGCTCAAAGGCGACGCCACCGAGCAAGCTGTCGCCGACCGCTTCGCCGTCAGCCGAGCCTTCGTCCAGAAGATCAAGCGACAGGTCCGACGCACCGGCTCCGTCGAGCCCGTCGGACACCGCGGCGGCGCCCCGCGCAAGCTCTCCGACGACGACCGCGCCGCACTCGTGGCCTGGACCGACGAGACCTGTGACGCCACGTGCGACGACCTCGCTGCGCGTCTGCTCGCCGAGCGCAGCGTCTCGGCCAGCCACGACACCGTCGGGCGGGCGCTGCTCGCGGCCGGATACACGCTCAAAAAAACTAGGACGGCAAAGTGGGCTGGAGCAGCAGATCCTCCAGCCGTCGCAGGTACCCGGCCGAGTCCCGGCGGAAGCGGCACCGCTGCACCCG
The DNA here is from genome assembly GCA_038233965.1 of Rhodothermales bacterium. Classification (GTDB taxonomy): domain Bacteria; phylum Bacteroidota; class Rhodothermia; order Rhodothermales; family Rubricoccaceae; genus DASVSE01. The sequence goes on from JBBSUZ010000019.1 coordinate 19,193, forward strand.
TGACGACCGCTGCCGTTCGAGACCCGCACGCAGGTCCCGCCACC
>JBBSUZ010000020.1:0-19154 GCA_038233965.1 Rhodothermales bacterium
GCGTCATACTCGACCGCGATCTGCGCGCGGGCCGGTGGCACGAACGGCAGCGGCTCGTCCAGGCGGGTGTCGCGTCCGCGCGTGGCGTCGGCCTGGAGGTGCAGGCCGAGGCCGTGGAGCGCGTGCGGGTGGACGTCGAGGCGCGCCTCAGCCCCGGTCAGCGTCGCGTCGGACTGCGAGAAGACGTAGACGTCGAACCCGCTCTCGGCGTCGGTCTCGCCCGTCGCGCTCGGCGTGATGTAGTCCGCGACGCGCGTCGCGAACGCGCTGACCTCGGCGTAGACGTGCGGCGTGAGGTAGCGCCCGACGACGTCGAGCGACAGGCTCGTTTCGGGCCGCAGGTCGGCCGAGCCGCGCTCGAAGCGCAGCGTGCCCTCGTGGACGCCGTTCCCGAACAGCTCCTGCAGGACCGGCGCGCGGAAGGCGCGGCCGAGGTTGGCCGCAAGCGACAGGTCGGTCCGCGGCTGCCACGCCGCGCCGACGGCGCCGGTGAGCGCCGTGTACGTCCGCGTCTGCGCCACGACGCCGAGGTCGGGCGTGTCCTCGACCGACAGGCGTCGTGCGTCGAGCCGTGCGCCGGCGTCGAGCGTCAGCGTCGGCAGCACGAGCTGCTCGGCGGCGAAGACGGCCGCGTTGACGGTCGTCCCGCCCGGGATGAGCGTCTCCTCGGCGAGCGTCTCGTTGCGCTGGTGCATCCCCGACGCGCCGAGCGTGCCGAAGACGCGCCCGACGGGCCGGTGGTGCACGCGGACGTCGCCGGTCGCCGTCGTCAGGCGCAGCGAGAGGCTCGGGTCGGTCCCGTCCTCGAACTCGCGGCGGCGGTTCTGCTGGAGGGCCGCGACGGCCTCGACGCGCTGCGCAAAGCCGGCACCGGGCACGTCGAGGCGGAGGACGCCGCGGTCGTGCGCGACGCGCTGGTACGGGCCAGCGATGCCGAATCGGCTGTCCGGGGCGGGCCCCACGTCGCCCGGCGCGGCATCATCGGCGGGCTCGAACAGGGCGAGTTGCTGGCGGAACAGGCCGCCCTCGGCCTCGACCGTCCCGCGCGATCCGATGCGCAGGCCGACGCGGCCCGAGGCCGTCGTGCCGTCCTGCGCCGTCCCCGGCACGAGCCCGTCCGGCGTGCGGACGAGCCCGGCGCGCAGCCCGCCGACGCGGCCCTCGAATCCCAGTCGCCCGGTGACGGCGCCGATGCGGAGGCTGGCGTCGGACTGCTGCGTGACGCTCGTGCCGCTCATCCGCACCTCGGCCGAGCGCGGCGCGGCGAACAGGTCGCGCTGGAGTGTCTGCACGACGCCGCCGAGCGCGTCCGAGCCGTAGAGCAGGCTCGACGGGCCGCGGACGACCTCGATGCGGTCGACGTCGGCCTCGCCGATCTCGGGGCCGTGCTCGTCGCCCCAGCCCTGGCCCTCCTGCCGCACGCCGTCGCGGACGACGAGCACGCGCTGCGCCGTCAGGCCGCGGATGACGGGCTTGGCGACGGCCGAGCCGGTCCGGAGCAGGCGCACGCCCGCGACCTCGTCGAGCGCGTCGAAGGGCGTCCCGCCGCCCGAGCGGGCGAGCACGCGCTCGTCCACGACGGCGACGGACTGCGGCGTCGCAAGGGCGTCGGCCGCGGTCGCGCGCGCCGTCACGACGGCGCCGGGCGCCTCGACGGCGGACTCGGCGAGGGCCACGTCGAAGGGCGTCGGGCCTGCGACGTCGACCGTCCGCGTGTCGGGCGTGTAGCCGACGTAGCGGGTGACGACGCGCACCGTCCCCGGACGGGAGAGCGCGAGCGTGAAGCGGCCGTCGGCGTCGGTCGTGGTGCCGGCCGAGAGGGCGGGCACGAGGACGGTCGCGCCGATGAGCGGCTCGCCGGTGGCGGCGTCGGTGATGCGGCCCGCGAGCGACTGCGCGTGGGCGGCGGGGAGGATCAGCAAAACGAGCGCGGCAGCAACGGCCGCGCGAATCCAGGTCGGAATCGACATGCGAGTGGGCGACGAGTCGCCGGAGAGGTCACAGGAGGTCCGGCCACAGGGCCGGGGCCGGCCCGAGCGGGCCGGCAGGAGCGTCAGGCGACGCTCTCCGGTGGTCCTCGTCCCGTCGCTGCCCCGACCGGGCGGCTGTGTGCTCTGGTCTCCGCGCCCGCCTCCAGGCGCACGTCGGGAGCGTCGCTCGCCCGCGCGTCCGCCTCGGTCAGAACGGCTGCGGCGACGCTCTGGCAGAGCGTGCACGCGGTGTCGTCCACGAAGCGCGTCGTGCACGGCTCGTGGAGGTGCGCGCCCTGCTCGCCCGCGACGTGGTGCCCGTCGGCCGCATGGGCCACGCCGAGCGCCTCGCGCTCCAGCCCGTGCGCGACGCGGTGCACGACCGGCGCGACCGTCCCGCCGAAGACGGCGGCGGCCAGCAGAAGCCAGGCAGCAGAGCGGCGGACGTGGAGCATCGGACCCGTGGGACGTCTGCAAGCTACGCGCCTGCGCGCGCCGTTATTCTGCACCGTCCCCACGCCCGCCCCTATGACCACCCGCCCCGTCCGTTTCGCCGTCCTCGCGCTGCTCGCGCTCGTCGCCCTGCCCGCATCCGGTCAGCCGGCGGCGCAGACGCGCACGATGACGCCCGACCTCCTGTGGAGCCTCCACCGCGTCGGCGGCCCCGCCGTCTCGCCCGACGGCCGCACCGTCGTTTACTCGGTCACCGTCCCGGACGTGGCCGCCAACCGCACCGCGACGCAGCTCTGGCGCGTCGCCACGGCCGGCGGCGCGTCGACGCAGATCACGACGGCCGGGCGCAACTCGGACCCGCAGTGGCTCTCGAGCACGCGCCTCGCCACCCTCTCGACCGAGTCCGGCGCGTCGCAGGTGTGGACGATGAACGCCGACGGCTCGGACCGCCGGCAGGTGACGGACGTCGCCGGTGGCGTCGACGGCTTCAGCGTCTCGCCGACCGGCCGGCGGATCGCGACCGTCGCCCGCGTCCAGATCGACTCGACGCTCGCGCAGGTCTACCCCGACCTCCCGCTCGCCGAGGCCCGCCGCTACGACGACCTCATGATGCGCCACTGGAACGCGTGGGCCGACGGCACCTACAGCCACCTCTTCGTCGCCGACATCGGGGCGGACGGCACGGCCGGGCCCGCCCGCGACCTCCTCGCCGGGCAGCGCGTCGACACGCCGCTCGCGCCGTTCGGCGGCATGGAGCAGGTCGCGTGGCACCCCGACGGCGAGCGCATCGCCTACACGGCCAAGCTCTCGGCCGGCGTCGACTACGCCATCTCGACCAACGCGGACGTCTTCCTCGTGGACCTCCGCACGAACCGGACGACGAACCTCACGGCGGGCATGATGGGCTACGACATCCAGCCCGCTTTCTCGCCCGACGGCCGCCGCATGGCCTGGAACTCGATGGAGCACGACGGCAACGAGGCCGACCGCAACCGCCTCTTCGTCATGGACCTCGCCTCGGGCGCGAAGACCGAGCTCTCGGCCGGCTTCGATTTCAACGCCAACGGCTCGACGTGGACGCCCGACGGGCGGACGCTGCTCGTGACGACCGAGACCGACGGGACGGTCCAGATGCTCGCCTTCGACGCCGCCCGCGCCGGCGCGCCGCGCCGCGTCACGGAGGGCGTCCACAACGTCGGCGGCTTCTCCGTCGGCGGGACGGCCGCGGCCCCGGTCGTCGTCGCCGAGCGGCAGTCGATGATCGTCCCGACCGACCTCTACCGCGTCGACCTGACGTCGGGCGCGTTCACGCAGCTCACGACGGCCAACGCCGAGCGACTGGCCGGCCTCAGCCTCCCGACAGTCGTCGCGCGGCGCACGCCGACGACCGACGGCAAGACGATGCTCGTCTGGGAGGTCCGCCCGCCCGGCTTCGACGCCTCGAGGCGCTACCCCGCGATCCTGTACATGCAGGGCGGCCCGCAGTCCGCGCTGACGCAGTCGTTCTCGTACCGCTGGAATTTCCACGCGCTCGCCGCTCAGGGCTACGTCGTCGTCGCGCCGAACCGCCGCGGCATGCCGGGCCACGGCACGGCCTGGAACGCGCAGATCTCGGGCGACTGGGGCGGGCAGGCGCAGACCGACCTGCTCTCGGCCATCGACGCCGTCGCGGCCGAGCCGTACGTCGACGCCGGGCGCCTCGCGGCCATCGGCGCGAGCTACGGCGGCTACTCGGCCTACTGGCTCGAGGGCCACAGCGGCGACCGCTTCAAGACGATCGTCTCGCACGCCGGCGTCTTCGACCTCGCGAGCATGTACGGCTCGACCGAGGAGCTCTTCTTCGTCGAGCACGACCTGGGCGGCCGCCCGTGGGACTCGCCCCGGCCCGCGACCTACGACCGCTTCTCGCCGAGCGACTTCGTCGCCGGCTGGCACACGCCGATGCTGATCACGGCCGGCGAGCAGGATTTCCGGGTCCCGGTCACGCAGAGCATCCAGGCCTTCACGACGCTCCGCCGCCAGGGCGTCGAGGCGCGCTTCCTCTCGTTCCCGGCTGAGGGCCACTGGATCAACCGCCCCCAGAACTCGATCCTCTGGCACCGCGAGGTCTACGGCTGGCTCCGCCGCTTCCTGACGCCGTAGACGCCGGACGGGACGGCACCGGGCAGGAGGCATGGCCGTCTGCCCGGTGCACCGCCGATCTGCGGGGTCAGAGCGCGGCCACGGCGGCCTCCGCAACCGCGTGGTCCTGATCGCCCGAGCCGCCGCTGACGCCGACCGCGCCGACGACCTGCCCGTCCTTCATCACCGGGATGCCGCCGGCGAAGATCATGATGCGCCCGCCGTTCGAGGCGTGGATGCCGAAGAACTGGTCGCCGGACTGCGCGTTGCCGGCCAAGTCTTTGGTCGCGAGGTCGAAGGCGCGGGCCGTGAAGGCCTTCTTGATCGAGATGTCGATGCTGCCCATCCACGCGCCGTCCATGCGGACGTGCGCGATGAGGTTGCCGCCGGCGTCGGCGACGGCGACGTTCATCGGCTGGCCGATCTCGCGGGCCTTGTCCATGCCGGCGGCGATGAGGCGCTGCGCGTCGTCCAGGGAGAGGGTGTTCAGAGTCGTCATGAGAGCGTACGGGAGAGGGGAGAGGGCGGGCGAGAGTCCGCCGCGCCTGAGGTGAGGTACCGGGCGCGCCGCGCGCGGTTCTCCAGCGCCGCTCTCCGGCGTCCGCCCGGTGCCTGCTACCAGACGTCGTCGCCGTCGTGCAACTCGTCGTCGAGGCCGTCCGCCACGGTCATCGCGAGGTGGATCGCCGCCATCAGCTCGTCCGGCGACGCCTCGGCCGGGACGCGGACGATGAACACGATCCCGCCGTCCTCGACGCACCACGCGCCGGCGACGAGGTCGGTGTTCTCCTCCAGGAGCCGCATCGCGAGGTTCGGCACGACGACGACGGCGGCCGAGTCGGTCGGCGTGAACGCGATCGAGAACACCTCGCGCATGGCGAGGGTGCCGTACTGCGCCGTCGTCGGGCGGACCCACACGGTCTGCCCGCGGCCACTGTCGAGGTCGAAGTCGAGCGCGTAGTCGCCGTTCTCCTCGACGTCGTAGCTCAGGTCGAGCGTCTTCAGCGCAGCCTCGACGCGGGCGTCCGGCGGGGCCGGATCGTCCTGAGCCTGCGCGGGCGCGGCGAGCGGGATCGTCGTGAGGGCGAGCGCGAGCAGGGCGATCCGCATCGGCAGGGGAGAGGCGTGGAGGCGGACGGTCGCGCGGTCAGGCGACAGGCGGGCCGACGGGCGGGACGTCGTCGTCCCAGTGGTCCAGCATGTCGATGACGGCGTCCGCGATCTGGTCCTGGTCGACCGTCCCGACGATCTCGCCGTGCTTGAAAAGGTGCGCGCGGCCGCGGCCGAGCGACACGCCGAGGTCCGCGCCCGCGGCCTCGCCCGGGCCGTTGACGGCGCAGCCCATCAGCGCCACGTTGAGGTCGTGCGTGTAGCCGCGCTTCGCGACGGCCTCCTCGACGTCCTCGACGACCGAGAATAGGTCGCCGGCGAGGCGCCCGCACGTCGGGCAGGCGATGACGTTGACGCCCGGCCGGCCGAGCCGCAGCGACTTCAGGATCTGGTGCCCGACGGCGACCTCGTGGACCGAGTCGGCGGCGAGCGAGACGCGGATCGTGTCCCCGATGCCGTCCGCAAGGAGCGCGCCGATGCCGATCGACGACTTCACCGGGCCCGTCTTGAGGCTCCCCGACTCGGTCACGCCGAGGTGGAGCGGGAAGTCGGTCCGCTCGGCGAGCAGCCGGTAGCTCTGGATCATGAAGTAGACGTCCGAGTGCTTCACCGAGATCACCAGGTCCTCGAAGCCCTCGCGCGCGCACACCTCGACGTGTCGCATCGCAGACTCGAAGAGCGCCTCGGGCCGCGGGAAGCCGTACTTGTCCATGATGTCCTTCTCGAGGGACCCGGCGTTGACGCCGATGCGGATCGGGATATTCGCCGCCTTGGCCGCGATCAGGACCTCGCGCTCCCACTCCTCCTTGCCGATGTTGCCCGGGTTGAGGCGCACCTTGGCCACGCCCGCCTCGATCGCCTTGAGCGCGTACGTGTAGTTGAAGTGGATGTCGGCGACGATCGGGACCGGGCTCCCGGCGACGATCTGCTTGAGCGCCTCGGCGTCCTCGGGGCGCGGCACGGCCACGCGCACGATGTCCGCGCCCGCATCCGCGAGGCCCTGGATCTCGGCGAGGCAGCCCTCGACGTCGTGCGTCTTGCCGGTCGTCATGGACTGGACCGAGATCGGCGCGCCGCCGCCGATGCGGACCTCCTTCTGGACGCCGTCGACGGTGTGGCGCAGCACGACCTGGCGGCTGTGGCGGCGTGGCCGCACGGGCGCCTGTCCGGACTGGGTGGACTCGGCCTGGGACATCTCCATGATCTCGGCGGGGAAGGGGGACGGGCGGGTCAACGCGATGCCGCGCGCAGAGTTTAGGCCGGGACGCGCGCGGCCGGCGCGGCCCGGATGAAAACACACGCGCCGGAACGCGAGACGCCGCCGACGCACAGGCATCGACGGCGTCTCGACGTCAAGAACAGACGGCTTACGAGCTGGTGGCGGCGCGGCGGGCGCGGTCGAACTGGACCTGCTGCGGGCTGCCCGGGCGGATCGAGTAGGGGTCGGCCGGCAGGTCGACGAGGATGAGCTCGGGGCCGGTCTCCGTCTGGCGGAAGCGCTGCGGGACGCCGTTCGCCTGCTGGCCGAGCACGAGCACCATCGTGCCCTGGCGGATGATGCGGCCGCGGCTCGCGAGCGCGTCGTTGGCCGTGCCGTTGGACGTCACCCAGCCGTCGGCCCAGTCGTAGATCCACTGCGCGTCGGCCGTCATGAGGCGGACGCAGCCGTGGCTCGCCGCGCCGTTGGTCGGGAGGGCGTAGTACTGGTGGATGTGGATGCCGCGCTCGTCGAAGAAGTTGAACACCCAGCGCATGTCCCAGGACTGGCCGGGCGGGCTCAGTGTGGACACGCGGTGCAGCTCGCGCCAGTTGAAGTTGAAGCGCCCGTTCGGCGTCTCCGATTCGTCCTTGCCCGTCGAGACGAGGCCCCAGCGGTCGAGCTCGCCGTGGCGGTACGCGGCCCACGCCTGGACGCCCTTGTGGATGACGAACATCTTGTCGAACGACGCCGCGCCGGCCCAGTGGCGCGGGAACGGCGCGTAGGCGCGGAAGTCGAGGTCCGCGTGGTCCGGCAGGATCAGCGTGTCCCCGACGCCGACGTCCGGGAGGTTGCCCGCGGCGTCCATGTAGACGCCGTTGAGGAAGGCCGGGATGGTCAGCCGCTGCTTGCCCGTGGCGACGTCGCCGTCGCCGACGTCCGAGTACAGCTTGGCGCGGGCGACGATGTCGAGGCCCGACGCGTCCGCGAGGACGTAGTTGTGGTAGCGGACCTCGGGGATGTCGTCGAGCGAGTCGCGGCGGGCGTAGAACAGCTCGGCGAGGCGGTCCTGGTTGTACATCGAGCGCGCCTCGGGCTGCGCGAGCGCGGCGCGCGGGGCCAGAGGCGCGAGCACGAGCGCGAGCAGGGCGAGGCGCAGGGCGGTGGTCAGGGACGTCATCGCGGCAGGAGTGTCGTGGCGAGGGGGAACGGGGCCGGGGCACGGGGCAGTGCCCGCCGTCGGGTCAAGATCGTGACAGATACGGCCAGCGCGGCTGCGGGCGCGCTCAGGAGACGGGCGTCGTCGTGACGAGCAGGACGACGTAGGCGGCGTAGGCCAGCACGAGCACGGCGCCCTCGGCGCGGCCGAGGCGTCCGCGCCACGCCACGAGGCCGAAGGCGAGCGCGCTCGCGGCGAGCATCGCGCCGAGCGTCGGCCACGTCACGCCGCCCTGCCCGACCGGGCTCAGCACGGCCGCCACGCCGAGCACGCCGAGCCCGTTGAAGGTGTTGCTCCCGACGACGTTGCCGAGCGCGATCTCGGGCGCGCCGTTGCGCGCCGCGACGACCGACGTCGCCAGCTCGGGCAGGCTCGTGCCGGCTGCGACGAGCGTCAGCCCGATGATGGCCGGCGATACGCCGACGCTCGTTGCCAGCCCGACGGCGCCGTCCAGCAGCCAGCCCGCACCGACGACGAGCGCGACGAGCCCGGCCGCGAGCAGCCCGAGCGACCACCACAGCGGCTTGCGCGCCGCCACGGCCGCGGCCCGGACGTCGTCGGTCATCCCGGACGCGGCGGCCCTGGACTCGCGCCGGCTCGCGCGGATGCTGACCGTCGTGTAGCCGACGAGGCAGGCGAGGAGCGCAATCCCTTCGAGACGCCCGACGACGCCGTCGATGAGGAAGAGGCACGGGAGGACGGTCGCGCCGAGCATCACCGGGATATCGCGGCGGACGAGCGCGCGGTCGACCGTCATCGCCCGGATCAGGGCCGCGAGGCCGAGGATGAGCGTGATGTTGAAGAGGTTGCTGCCGACGACGTTGCCCAGCGCGATCGCCGAGTTGCCGGTGTAGGCGGCCTCGGCCGAGACGGCAAGCTCCGGCGACGACGTCCCGAACGCGACGACGGTCAGCCCGACGACGAGCGGGCTCAGCCCGACGCGCAGCGCCAGCGCGCCCGCGCCGCGCACGAGCGCGTCCGCGCCGACGGTGAGCACGACGAGGCCGACGAGGACGAGGCCGATGTCGAGGAGGGTCGGTGTCATGAGGGGGTGGGTGTGGCGCGGGTCGCGCGGGCGAGGACGACGGCGCCAGCGACGCCCATCACGAGCGACGCGGCGAAGATGCCGGCCTTGGCACTGTCGAGCACGGCGGGCGCGCCGAAGGCCAGGTTGGCGATGAAGATGGACATCGTGAACCCGATGCCGGTCAGGAGGGCGACGCCGGCGAGGTGGCCCCACGTCATGCCGTCCGGCTTCACGGCGACGCCGGTCCGGATCGCGATCCACGCCGCGAGCAGCACGCCGACGGGCTTCCCGACGATGAGGCCGGCCATGACGCCGAGCGCGGCCGGGTCCGTGAGCATCGCGACGGGCGAGCCGGTGAACGCGACGCCGGCGTTGGCGAGCGCGAAAATCGGCATGATGCCCAGCGCGACGGGCGTGTGGAGCGTGTGCTCGAGGCGCGCGAGCGGCGACTCGGCGTCGACCGCGGCCTGCTCGAGGCGCGCGATGGCGTAGGCCTGCTCGGCATCCGGCACCGTCTGCCCGGGCGTCATCCGCGCCGCGACGTCGCGGACGATCTGAGCGGCGCGCTCGGCGAAGGCCGGCGCGTCGAGGCGGCGCGTGGCGGGGATCGTGAGGGCCGTCAGCACCCCCGCAATCGTCGCGTGGACGCCCGACTTCAGCATCGCCACCCACAGCACGACGCCGACGAGGACGTACGCCGCGGGCCGCATCACGCCCGCCCGGTTCATCCCGAGCAGCACCACGAGCGCGACGCCAGCGACGGCGAGCGGCACGAGCTTGATCGACGCCGTGTAGAAAAACGCGATCACCAGGACGGCGGCGAGGTCGTCGACGATCGCGAGGGCCGTCAGGAAGACCTTGACCGCGAGCGGCGCGCCGCGCCCGGCCAGCGCGAGCACGCCGATCGCGAACGCGATGTCGGTCGCCATCGGGACGCCCCAGCCGGCGGCGCGATCGGTGCCGGACGTCACGGCGAGGAAGAGCAGGGCGGGCACGACCATCCCGCCGATGGCCGCAGCGACCGAGAGCGCCGCCTGCCGCGGGTTAGACAGCTCGCCCGCGACGACCTCGCGCTTGATCTCGAGCCCGACGAGGAAGAAGAAGATGGCCATGAGGCCGTCGTTGACCCACAGCGCGAGCGGCTTCGCGATCACGAGCGGCCCGCCGCCGACCGTGAACGTCGTGTCCCACAGGGCGACGTAGCTGCCGGCAGCCGGCGAGTTGGCCCAGACGAGGGCGACGAGCGCGGCGACCATGAGGAGGACGCCGCCGGCGGCCTCGGAGGTGAAGAAGGCCTCGAACGGGCGGAGACGTGTCTGCATCGGATCTGGGGTCGCGCCCCGACGTGAGGCGGTGCATGAGGCCGGGCGAGGCGTCCTCGTCCGGTGGGCGCGGCCGTCGGCCGCGGCTGTGAGCGGCCCGCCGGGTGGCGGGCCGGGACGTCATGCCGCGTGTTCCCAGATCGCGAGCAGCCCGAGCCAGCGCATGCGCGCACACGCCGCCTCGTGGGGCGTGTGCAGGTCGAAGCGGCTGAGAATCGGTGCGTTCATGGCCGTCCAACGCGGACGTCCGGACCTGTGTCCCACCGCGTGACCGTGTGAAGACGGATTCACCGAGTCGAACGGGACGTCTACATCGTGCCTCGGCCGGCCGATTCGCCGTTACGATCCCGTCGAATCCGGCGCGGCCCAGCGAAGGTGAGCACGGACGGGCCGGTGGTCCGAGAATGCGACGTCCGTCACGTCCGCCCCGACCACGGTGAGGGCGGGGTCGGCGAGGATGAAGTCGATGCGGACGACCGGGCGGCGGGCGTGGTAGGTCCGGCCCCACGTCCAGCCGCCGCGCGCGCGGAAGGCGTCGACGCGCGGCTTCCCGGCGGGCCGGCCGGCCGTGCGCAGGGTCTCGAACGTCCGGTTGTCGGCCGTCGAGTTGAAGTCGCCGGCGATGACGACCGGGATCGTGTCCTGCGCGATGCGCGTGGCGAGGCGCGTCGCCTCGTCGCCGCGCTGCGTGTAGACGCGGCGGTAGGTGCGGGCATAGGGCACCCACGAACGCGGCGCGTCCGGCGAAACCGACGGATCGTTCCACGGCTTGACCTCGCCGAACGACCGCAGGTGGACGTTGTAGAGCGCGAACGGGCGGCCGCGCCAGACGAGCTCGGTCCGAATCGCGAGCGAGCCGTCCGCGTCGTCACTCAGCCGGATGTCTTCCTGCCCCGCGACGCGCACGCCGGACGCGCGGCGGACGAGCACGGGCACGCCTGTCGAGCCGTCGGTGCGGCTCTGCGAGAGGTTGCCGGGCAGGCGCAGGTCGTACGGCAGGCGCCCCTCGACGGCCGCGACCTGTACGGACTGCTCGACGGCCGGCCCGCGGCGCGGCTCGTAGGCCCACGCGTCCTGCATCAGGAGCACGTGCGGGTTCATGCGGCGCACGAACGTCACCGCCGAGTCGCCGAGGGCCTCGCGGCTCGGCCCGGCCGTCGGCAGGTTGAACGTCATCAGGACGAGGTCGTCCGCGCCGGCGTCGGCGAGCGGGGCGGGCCCGGCGAACGTCCCCGGCCACGCGCGCCAGACGACGACGGCGACGAGCGCGAGGTGGACGAACGTCCAGCCGTGGCGGCGCGCGGCGAGCGGCACGACCGTCGCGAGGGCGAGCGCGCCGGTCGCGTACGGCAACCCGACGGCCGCGAGCTGCGCCCACCAGAACGGCCCGGCGGCCAGCCAGCGCGCGCTCAGCCCAGCCACGACGACGTCGATGAGCACGGACACGCCAGCGGCCCACAGGCCCCACGCGAACCGCCCGACGCGCGAGCGGCGCGGGGGATCGGACCGGCGCGGGTCGGGACGGCGAACCGGCGCGGGTGGGGTGGAGCGGGTCGCGACCCTAGCCACGGCCCGCCCGGTCCAGCACGCGCCGCTCCTCGTCCGTGAGGCTGTCTATGCCCTTCTCGTTGATCTTGTCCAGCACGGCGTCGACGTTCAGCGGCGTCGGCCGCTCCGGGCGCGGTGCGCGGCCGGCTGTGCGCGTCGGCTCGGGCGCGGTGCGCGAGGTGCGCGACGTACGGGCGGGCTCGGACCGTCGGCCAGACGCCGTGCGGAAGAGCGGGCGGGCCCACGCGGCGAGGTCGATATCCCGGCGCTCGGCGAGGGCGAAGAGCGCGCCGGCGAGCGCGGCGCCGAGGTGCGACGGGTCCTGCTGGAACGCCAGCTCGAGCACGACGAGCACGATCGCGATCCACTTCAGCGCCACCGCGCCGATGAACATGAGGCCGATGGGACGATCCGGGTGCAGGACGGCCGTATAACACAGCAGCGCCAGCAGCGGCCCCCAGATGCCCGAGTAGAGCCCGCCCGAGATGCCGGCCGGCAGGAGGGCGCCGGCCGCCGCCGCGAGCGCCGCCCCGCCGAGCGTCCCGAACACGTACAGCCCGACGAGCCGGTGCGGACCGCCGTCCGCTTCGATGTCACGGCCGAGCAGGCTCAGCCACGCCAGCCCGAAGCCGAAGAAGATGAGCCTGAACAGGCCGGGCTCGAGGTTGGTCACGCCCCACGTGAGCACGGACCACGGCTGCCGCGCGAGCATCTGCAGATCCGCCGGGAGGGCCAGCCACTGCAGCAGCGCGCCCTGCCGGACGATGCTCAGCGCGACGAACACGATGTACGTCGCGACGTTGAGCGTGAGCAGCACGCGCAGCGCCGGCGGCAGCATGTCGCGCCAGAGCTGGAAGCGGGTCAGGGGCGAGGACGGGTCGGACATGGTCAGGCGAGGCGGCGGGTGCGCTGCCGGCGGGTCTCCGCGGCGCGCCAGAGCAGCACGAACGCGGCGCCCGCGACGAGCCCGCCGAGGTGGGCGAAGTGCGCGATGCCGGCAGCCCGCCCGGTCACGCCGAGGTAGAGCGACACGACGGCCGCCCCGGGCACGAGCCACCGCGCCTGGATCGGGAACGGGATCGGGAAGATAAAGAGCGTCGACCGCGGGTACAGGATGCCGAACGCGGCCACGACGCCGAGCAGTCCGCCCGATGCGCCGAGGGTCGGGAAGATGGAGCCCGCGCCGTACGAGCCCGTCCAGAACGGATACGACACCATCGCGAGCTGCAAGAGACTCGCGCCGATCACGGCGACGGCGTAGAGCGCCGCGAACCGCTTCGCGCCCATCGCCTGCTCGACCGGCGGCCCGAGCGAGAACAGGCCGAACATGTTGAACGCGATGTGCAGGAAGCTCCCGTGCAGGAACGCCGACGTCACGATCTGCCACGGGTAGAACGCCGGGGCGGACTGGCCCGCCGCGGCCGCGGCCTCGGCGCCGCCCATCGGCCACAGTGCGCCCCAGGTCATGACGGGCCCGGACGCACCCATCGAGCCGGCAGGCAGCCAGTCGAAAACGATCTGCGCCAGAAACGCGAGCCCGTTGAGGATGAGCAGGTTCTTGACGACGACCGGGACGGCGGCGAAGCCGGACGGCGGGCGGATTTCAGCGGACACAGGTCGGGCGTGTGGAGGCGGCCGGTCAGAACGGGCCCGCGCGCGCCGAAGTTGCGCCCGCCGCCCAGCGTGGCTCGTCACCCACCGCGCCCGTAAAGGACGCCCCGCTGGGGCGTCTTGTGTTTCCGCGCGGACATCCGCGACGTCCCCGCCATCCCCGACGTCGAAGAATCGTCGGGGTCGGCACGGCTTGCCTGCCCGGTCCCGTTTCTTGCGGAATGACGCTGTTCCTCTCGGACCTCCACCTCGGCCGCGGCACGCCCGGCGCCACGCGCGACGCCGACCGCGACGCGGCGGCCCTGCTCCGCGCCCACGAGGCCGAGCTGCTCGCCGGCGGCACGCTCGTGCTCCTCGGCGACGTCTTCGACCAGTTCATCGAGTACCGCCACCTCGTGCCCAAGTCCGCCCCGCGCCTCGCCGGGGCGGTCGCCGGCCTCGCGGACGCCGGCGTGCGCGTGCTCTACGCCGTCGGCAACCGCGACCCGTGGCACGTCGACTACGTCGAGACGGGGCTCGGGGCGACGCTGCTGCGCCGCCCGACGCGCATTGAGACCGACGGACTCGGCGTGTATCTTGCCCACGGCGACCGTCACGCCCGCCGCCGCCCGGCCGGCCCGTCCTCTTTTCAGCCGCTCTTGCGAGCGCCCATGATGGCACGCCTCTACCGGATGGGACTCCCCGGCGACGCCGGATTCGGCTTCGCCCAGTGGGTCGCCCGGCGCTTCGGCTCGGACGGCGCGCCGACGCCCGACGAGGTCGACGTGCTCGAGCGCGCTGCCACGGACATCCTCGCCCGGCCGGACATCGATGTCGTCGCCTTCGGGCACGTCCACCAGACCGCGCTGCGTTCGCTGCCGGGCGGGACGTATCTCAACCCCGGCTACTGGTTCGGCGACCGGACCTTTGCCCGCATCGACGGCCCGGCGCTGCCCGACGCGCCCGCCTCGGCCGCCCTGCTGCGCTGGACCGACGGCGCCGCCGTCCCCTTCGAGCGCCTCGACGCCCTCTCCTGACTCTCTCTCCTGCGCGGCCTCCCGCCGCCCGGTGTGCCATGGCCGACGACCCGACTCCCCGCCCGGCCCGCGACGACCTCGCCGCCTTCTTCGGCGCGCCGGAGCCGGCCGCCGTGCGCCCGCCCGCGCCGCCGGACGAGCTCGCCGACTTCTTCGGATCCCCGACAGCCACTCCGACGGTGGCCGTCCCGCCCGCCGCCGCCCCGCCGGCCCCCGCCGCTCCGCCGCGGTCGATCGGATCGCGCGCGCCGCTCCCCGGCGACGACCTCGCGTCGTTCTTCCGCTCCCCGGATTCCCCAGGGGGCGACGGAGCCGCGACGGGCCGCCCCTCGCTGCGCCGCGCTGCGCCGCCGCCGTCCCGCCCGGCCGCCCCGCCGCCGCCGACCGGCCCGGCCGCCGTGCGCCGCCGCCGGACGGGCCGCATCCTCGCCTCGTTCCTCGCCGTCGTCGCCGTCGGCTTCATGCTCGTCGCCGGCACGGTCGCGTGGCTGAGCCGCGACCTCCCGAGCCTCGAGCAGATCGAGAACCCGCGCAACCTGCTCGCCACGCGCGTCTTCACGTCCGACGACGTTGAGCTCGCGCGCTACTACGACGGCGAGAACCGGACGTGGGTGAGCCTCGAGGACATGAACCCGGCCGTGCCCAAGGCGCTCATCGCGACCGAGGACCGCCGCTTCTACGAGCACTGGGGCATGGACCTCCGCGGCTTCGCGGCCGTCGCGCTGCAGGCGGCGCAGGGCGGCAGCCTCCGCGGCGCGTCCACGATCACGATGCAGCTCGCGCGCAACCTCTACACGTCCGTCGGCCGCGAGCGCTCGCTCGTCCGCAAGGCCAAGGAGATCCTGACCGCCATCCGCATCGAGCGGACGTACACCAAGGACGAGATCCTCGAGGCGTACCTCAACACGGTCCCGTTCCTCTACAACGCCTACGGCATCGAGGCCGCGTCGCAGACCTACTTCGGCAAGCACGCCGCGGACCTGAACACGCCCGAGGCGGCGACGCTCGTCGGCATGCTGGCCGCCAACACGGCCTACGACCCGGTCCGCAACCCCGAGGCCTCGCGCGAGCGCCGCAACATCGTGCTGGCCAACATGCGCCGCTCGGGCGACCTCAACGAGGCGCAGTACGTCGCCGCCCGCGAGTCGCCCGTCGACGTCGCCGCGTTCAACGTCTACGACCACGCCAACAACCCCGCGCCGCACTTCTCCGAGGTCCTCCGGCTGTGGTTCAAGGAGTGGTGCGCGGACAACGGCTACGACCCCTACAAGGACGGGCTCGTGATCCGGACGACGCTCGACAGCCGCATGCAGGCCCTCGCGACGCAGGCCGTCCAGAGCCAGGGCGCGCGCATCCAGCAGGCCGTCGGCGGCTACCAGGGCTGGTGGGCGCGCAACACGGCCATCGTCAACGAATACATCTCGCTCTCGGAGCGCTACACGCGCGCCAACGGCCGCCCGTGGAGCGGCCGCCGCGCGGACCTCGACATGGGCATCATCGCGGACCTCCGCCGCGACGGCGCCTTCATGGACTCGCTCCGCGTAGCGCGGACGCGCGTCGAGGCCGGCCTCGTCGCCATCGACCCCGTCTCGGGGCAGGTGAAGGCGTGGGTCGGCGGGCGCTCCTTTGCCGACAACAAGTTCGACCACGTCGGGCAGGCGCGCCGGCAGCCGGGCAGCACGTTCAAGCTCTTCGCCTACACGACGGCCTTCAACAACGGCTACTCGATGCAGAGCACCGCGCTCGACGCGCCGTTCCGCTGGGGCGACTGGTCGCCGCAGAACTCGGGCGGCGGCTACGCCGGCACGGTGACGCTCGCGAGCGCGCTCGCCGCCAGCCGCAACGTCGTCGCGGCGCGCATCACCAAGCACTTCGGGACGGCCGAGGTGGCCCGCACGGCCTACCAGATGGGCATCCGCAGCCCGCTCGAGCTCCCGCCGCCGCCGAACGCGACGGCCGCCCAGCGCCGCGAGTGGGCCGCCAAGTGCCGCCCGTTCACCGCTGCCAGCAACGACTGCTACGCCCGCTCGATCGCGCTCGGCACCGCCGACGTCTCGCTGCTCGAGATGGCCGTCGGCTACTCGACCATCGCGGACTACGGCGTCTACCACGGCCCGACGCTCGAGGAGGAGCGCCCGCGCGACCCGTCCATCCCGCCGCAGATCGTCCTCGCGGTCGCCCGCATCGAGGACCGCTACGGCAACGTCGTCGAGGACTTCACGCCGGTCGCGCGCGAGGTGCTCAACGCCTCGACCGCCTACACCATGTTCGACGCCATGCGCGGCGTCATCCGCTCGGGCACCGGCCGCGGCCTGGGCGGCTTCCCGGGCGTCATGGCCCTCGACATCGCCGGCAAGACCGGCACGACGCAGGAGAACGCCGACGGCTGGTTCATGGCCATGAGCCGCAGCCTCGTCGCCGGCTCGTGGACGGGCTTCGACGACCGCCGCATCAAGTACCCGTCCACGGCCATCGGCCAGGGCGGCCGGACGGGCCTGCTCGTCGTCGGCGAGTTCCTGCGCCTGCTCCAGGCGGACTCGACGGGCCTGCGCATCGACCCGGCGCTCAAGTTCGAGAAGCCCGCCAACTTCCAGCCGCCGACGCGTGCCGGCCGCATCGGCGGCTCGGGCGGCACCATGCCGTACTCGCGCTCGCGCGGCGACCGGACCGGCGCGGACCGCCCGCGCTCGGGCGGCAGCCGGAGCGGCACCAACAACGGCGCCCGTGAGATGATCGACCAGTTCCGCAACCGCGACCGCTCCAGCGGAACCGGCGGCGGCGGAGGTGGCGGCGGCAGCCGTCCCGCACCCGCACCGGCACCCGCAGCGCCGCGCCCGCAGACCGAAGGCGGCGGCTCTGGCGGCCGCATCGGCTGGTAGACGTGTTGGGTGATAGGGATTGGGGGTCAGGGATGCCTAAGCGGACGTCTTGCCATCCCATTCCCCAAACCCCATTCCCCAACCCCTTGAAGATTCTCCAGTTCACTCGCTCATACGGCCAGGCTTGAAGATTCTCCAGTTCACCCGCTCATACGGCCAGGCTTGAAGATTCTCCACTGCGCCGACATCCACCTCGGCTACGAGACGCACGGCCGCCTCGACCCCGAGACGGGCCTCAACACGCGCCTGCTGGACTTCCGCCGCTGCTTCGACGCCATGGCGGCGCGCGCCGTCGAGGAGCGCATCGACCTGTTCCTCTTCTGCGGCGACGCCTACCGCACCGCGGACCCCACGCCGACGCAGCAGAAGCAGTTCGCCGAGGCCATGCGGCCCATCGTCGCCGCCGGCATCCCGGTCGTGATGATCGTCGGCAACCACGACCACCCGGTGACCTTCGGCAAGGCGTCCTCCGTGGACATCTTCGGCGTGCTCGGCGGACGTCCGGGCCAGGTCGAGGTCTTCGCCCAGCCGACGTTCTGCGCGCCGGGGCAGGCGCACGGGCCCATCGAGACGCTCTCGGGCCCGCTCCAGCTCGTCGCGTTGCCGTGGCCGATCCGGTCCAAGATTCTGACGCGCGACGAGCACCGCGCCAAGACGCCGCACGAGGTCCGCGAGCTCATCGAGACCGTCTACATCGACTTCGTGCGGGACAGTGCGGCCGACGTCGACCCCCACATGCCGGCCCTCGTCGCGGCGCACCTGACCGTCCAGGGGTCTGACCTCGGCGGAAGCGAACGCGCCAGCCTCATCGCCCACGAGCCGACGTTCACGGCCGCCCAGCTCACGCCCCGAGGCCCCGACGGGCGCTCCGCGTTCGACTACGTCGCGCTGGGCCATATTCACCGCTACCAGGACCGCAACCTCGAGGCGTTCGAGCGCGGCGACGGCCCGCCCGTCGTCTACTCGTCGTCCATCGAGCGCATCTCGTTCAAGGAACACGACGACCGCAAGGGCTTCGTCCTGATCGACATCGAGGCAGGCGCCGCCGCTGGCGGCGGGGGCAAGACGACGCGCTACAACTTTGTCGACACGCCCGCGCGGCGCTTCGTGCCCATCGAGGTCGACGCCCGCGGCGCCGCGGACCCGACGGCGGCCGTCCTCGCCGGCATCGCGCAGCACGAGACCGCCGACGCCGTCGTGCGCGTGCGCTACAAGGTGGACGAGGGCCAGGACGTCGACGCCGGGGCCGTCCGCGAGGCGCTCGCCGGGGCCGACGCCGTGGCGGCCATCGAGCGCGAGGCCGAGCCCGTCGAGCGCCGCCAGCGGACGGTCGTCCGCACGGACACGTCGCTGCGCGACGCCGTCGAGCGCTACGTGGACCAGCACGACGACCTCGCCAAGATGAAGGACGCCCTCGTCGCCGCAGCGCTGGACCTCGACGAGGCGCTGGGAGGCTGAAATGCGGTTTGAGGGTTGAGGGTTGAGGTTGGCGAGGAACGAGATTTGAGGAGCCTCAAGCCGCCTCTTCGACCCACGTCCGGCCGCCGGCCGCCTCGAGGCGCTCGGCGGCGGCGCAGGCGGGCGCCTCGGCCTCGAAGGCCCCGAAGACGGCGCTGCCCGAGCCCGACATCGCGGCGTAGCCGGCGCCGGCCGCGTGGAGCGCCGCGATGGCATCCGAGA
>JBBSUZ010000021.1:0-18650 GCA_038233965.1 Rhodothermales bacterium
GTACTGGCGCAAGCTGCAGTGGTCGTCGGCCACGTTCGCCTTCCTCGCGGACCTCGCGATGGGCACGCTCGGCGGCGACCTCAAGCGCAAGGAGAAGCTCACGGGCCGCTTCGCGGACGTCTTCTCGTACCTCTACCTCGCCTCGGCCGCGCTCGCGCGCTTCGAGGCTGAGGGCCGCAAGAAGGAGGACGTCCCGTTCCTCGTGTGGTCCATGGACTACTCGTTCGCCCGCATCCAGGACGCCTTCGACGGCCTCTTCGCCAACCTCGAGGTGCCGGGCGCGACGTGGCTCTTCCGCGGCCCGCTCGCCGCATGGTCCCGCTTCAACCGCCTCTCGGCCGAGCCGTCCGACAAGATCGGTGGGCGCGTCGCCGCCGCGATGCAGGTGCCGGGCGAGCAGCGCGATCGCCTCTTCGGCGGCGTCTTCGTCCCGACCGACCCCGAGACGGCCGTCGGCCGCTTCGAGCACGCGATGCTGCTCTGCTACCAGGCCGAGGCCGTCGTGAGCAAGGTCAAGAATGCGATCCGCGCCAAGCAGCTGCCGCGCGCCAACCCGGCGACGCTCATCGGCGCCGCTGTCGAGAAGGGCATCATTACGGCGGACGAGGCCGCGCTGCTGAAGCGCGCTGAGGACGCCCGCGCCGACGCGGTCCAGGTCGACTCGTTCACGACCGAGGAGTACTTCGCCTCGGCCGTGGAGCCCGCCGGCCAGCCGGCGACGGACGCCTCGGGCGACGGATCCGGCGACGGCGCGGCCCTCGGGGCCGTCGGCTTCGGCGACCCGATGGGGACATCGGCAGGCACAGACGCCGGCGCCGTCGCCTACGGCGCGGCCGTCGAAGACGAGGGCGACGTGACGGCGTAGATCTGCGCACACGCACCAGGTTTTTCCTGCGTGTGCGAGTGGATGTGAGGCGGGGCGCGTGGTACCATCCGGGACCCGCGCCCCGCCCCCGTTTCATGCCTGTTGCGACCCGGTTCAGCCTCACGCTCGCCCTCGCCTTCCTGTCGCTCTCGGCGGCGGCCCAGACGTCGCCCGTCGCGCCCGAGACGACCGGCCTCGACGTCCCGGCCGACACCGTCACGGCGGGCCTGCGCCGCGTCGGCGCGCTGCGGCTGAGCGAGACGGCCCGGATCCGCATCGACGGCCGGATGGACGAGCCCGCGTGGGCCGAGGCCGAGGTCGCCGGCCGGTTCGTCCAGACCGAGCCCGCGCCGGGCGACGCCGCGACCGAGCGGACCGAGGCGCGCGTGCTCGTCGACGGGCAGGCGCTCTACGTCGCGGTGCGCTGCTACACCCGCGACCCGGCGACCATCGTGCGCCGCCTGCGCCGCCGCGACGTCGGCCCGGGCGACGTCATCGACGCCGACGACGTCTTCATCGAGGTCGGAAGCTCGGGCGACAGCCGGACCGCCTTCTCGTTCGGCATCTCCGCCGCCGGCGTCCAGGCCGACGCCGTGCTGTCGAACGACCGCGACGCCGGCGACTACTCGTGGGACGCCGTCTGGAGCAGCGCCGTCGCGCCGTTCTCGGGGCCCGACGGGGCCGGCTACACCGTCGAGATCCGCGTGCCGCTGTCGCAGCTCCGCTTCGACCCGGGCGCCGGGCGGCCGTGGCAGATCCAGTTCCAGCGCAACGTCGCCGCGACGGGCGAGCGCTCGTACTGGGCGCCGATCCTGCCGACCGGCGACGGCTACGTCTCACGCTTCGGCTTCCTCGACGGCATGGGCGCGCTCGGCGCGCCGCGCCGCGTCGAGCTCGTCCCCTACGCCTCGACGCGCCTCACGCGCGCCGACGGTGACGCGGCGGACCCGTTCTACGACGCGAACGCACTGCGCCCCGGCGTCGGGCTCGACGCCAAGATTGGGCTCACGGCCGGCCTGACGCTCACGGCGACCATCAACCCGGACTTCGGACAGGTCGAAGCGGACCCGGCCGTTCTCAACCTCTCGCAGTTCGAGAACCGCTACGACGAGCGCCGCCCGTTCTTCGTTGAGTCCCAGGACCTCTTCGCCTTCGGCACCACACCCGCCTACGTCACGACGGCCGACCGGCCGACGTTCTTCTACTCGCGCCGCATCGGCGGCACGCCCTCGGACTTCGCCTCGCTCTACGCCGACACCTCGAACGTCACGACGTACCTCGACAGCCCCGAGCAGACGACGATCGCGGGCGCGGCCAAGGTCTCGGGCCAGGTCGGCGGCTGGACGGTCGGCCTCATGAACGCGTCCACGACGCGCGAGACGGCCCGCTCCCTCACGGTCAACGGCACCCGCGGGGCGCTACCGGTCGCGCCGTTCGCCACCTTCTCTGTCGCCCGGGCGCGGCGGGCGTGGCGCGGCGGGCGGACGCTCGCCGGCGCGTTCGGGACGAGCGTGATCCGCGATACGCGAAGCGACGCCTTTCGCGCCGTCCTGCCGTCGACCGCGACGGTCGGCGGGCTCGACGTCGAGATCGCGTCCGAGTCGCGGGCATGGACCGGCACGGCGCTCGTCGCGGCCAGCACCGTCA
Organism: Rhodothermales bacterium; assembly: GCA_038233965.1. Lineage (GTDB taxonomy): Bacteria > Bacteroidota > Rhodothermia > Rhodothermales > Rubricoccaceae > DASVSE01. The sequence goes on from JBBSUZ010000021.1 coordinate 2,513, forward strand.
ACGGCGAGACCGGCGTCATCACCGCGCTCCAGCGCGCCCCGCAGCGCTACTTCCAGCGGCCGGACGCCGACTACGTCGAGGTCGACCCGAACCAGCACAGCCTCTCGGGCTACCGCGCCGAGGCCAGCCTCGCCAAGACCGGCGGCGGCCGCCACTGGCGCGGCGCGCTCACGCTCGGCGCGACGAGCCCCGGCTTCGAGGCCAACGACCTCGGCTTCCAGCAGCGCGCGGACTTTCTCACGGGCGACCTCTACGTCCACTACAACATGCCCGCCCCGAGCCCGACGTGGCTCCGCGCCGCGCGCATCGCGGCCTACACGAACCAGGGCTACAACTACGGCGGCGACCACGTCTACCACCGCTACACGACCGTCCTCCGGGCCGTCTTCTCGAACCTCTGGAACGGCAACATCACGGCCTCGGCCCGGCCCGAGCAGTTCAACGACCGCCTCACGCGCGGCGGGCCCGTCGTCGTCCGCGCCTCGGACTGGTCGCTCTCGGGCTCGCTCTACACCAACTCCGCGCGGCGCGTCTCGGGCGGGCTCACCGCGCAGGCGCGCGGCGAGTTCGGCGGCGGCTACCAGGCCGTCGGGCGCGAGTGGACGCGGACGGTCTCGCCCTACCTCGCTGCTCGCCCGACCGATGCAATCACGGTTTCCTTCGAGCCGGCCTACGTCGGCGCGCGCAACACGGACCAGTTTCTCGGCCGCGTCGCGGCGGGCGACGGGCTCGGCGTCGGCGGCCGGCGCTACCTGTTCTCGGACACCCGCATCGAGTCGTTGGACCTCAACCTGCGCGCCGACTGGGCCTTCTCGCCCGACCTGACGCTCCAGCTCGTCGCCGTCCCGTCCGTCTTCTCGGTCCGCTTCCAGGACATCCGCGAGCTGGCGGCGGCCCGCACCTACGACTTCGTCCGCTACGGCGAGACGCGCGGCTCGGTCACGCCGATCGTCTACACCCCCGATGGCACCGAGCTGCCCGCCGGCGAGACCGTCCCCGACGCGTTCTCGATCGACCCCGGCGACGGCGGGGCCACGTTCTCGATCGCCAACAACGACTTCACCCAGCTCTCGCTGCGCGGCAACGCCGTGCTCCGCTGGCAGTGGCGCCCCGGGTCCGCCCTCTTCTTCGTGTGGCAGCAGGTCCGCGACGAGGTCGTCCCCTTCTCCGGCTACGACGTCCTCGCCGACGTCCCGGACGTCTTCTCGGCGACGGTCCAGAACGTCTTCCTCGTCAAGGCGACGTACTGGTTCGGGCTGTGAGGGGCCAGCGGGGAGCGGCCAGCAGGGAGCGGGGAAAGGCGAAATTCATGAGCTGAGCTGGGACGTCCGGGCCTTCTGCCTGTGCCCTGCTCCCCATTCCCCGCTTCCCGCTCCCCCGATGCCCTACCTCGACCACGCGGCGACGACGCCGCTCCGCGACGAGGCGTTCGCCGCGATGGAGCCGTGGCTGCGCGGCGGGCCGGCCAACGCGTCCTCGCTGCACGGGCCGGGGCGGCGGGCGCGCGTCGCCGTCGATGCGGCGCGCGAGACGGTCGCGCGCGTGCTCGGGTGCGAGCCGGCCGAGGTCCTCTTTACGTCGGGCGGGACCGAGGCAGACAATGCAGCGCTCTTCGGCACGCTCGGCGCAGCCGATTCCGAGCGCGCCGGACTCGTCACGAGCGCGGCCGAGCACTCGGCCGTCCTCGCCCCGGCCCGAGCGCTCGCCGCCCGCGGTCATGACGTGGTCGTCCTAGCCCCCGGCACGACGGGCGCGCCGTCGCCCGACGACGTCGCCGCGGCGCTGACGTCCGCGACCGGGCTCGTCTCGGTCATGCGCGTCAACAACGAGACCGGCGCCGTCGCCGACGTCCGCGCCATCGCCGGTGTGGCGCACGCGGCCGGCGCGCTCTGCCACACGGACGCCGTGCAGGCGGCGGGCTCGTTCTCGCTCGACGTCGACGCGCTCGGCGTGGACCTGATGACGGTCACGGCACACAAGATCTGCGGGCCGGTCGGCGCGGGCGCGCTGTTCGTGCGTTCCGGGACGCCGTTCGCGCCCGTCGTGCTCGGCGGATCACAGGAGCGCGGACGGCGCGGCGGGACCGAGAACGTCGCCGCCATCGTCGGCTTCGCCGAGGCGCTGCGGCTCGCGGAGGCCGAGCGGGAGGCGCACGCGGACCGGCTCCGCGCGCTCCAGACCCGGCTCGCGACGCACCTCCGCGACGCGCTCGGCGACGCACTCCGGTTCAACACGCCGCTCACCGGGTTCGCCGAGCACGCGGCCGAGGCGGCGCCACACATCGTGAACGTCTCGCACCGTCCGCAGAACGGGGTCGCGCTCGACGGCCAGATGCTGCTCGTCGGGTTGGACCTGGAGGGCGTCCACGTCTCGGCCGGCAGCGCGTGCGCGTCGGGCGCGCTCGAGCCGAGCCACGTCCTGCTCGCGATGGGCGTCGACCGCGAGACGGCGGGGGCGACGATCCGCTTCTCGCTCGGCCGCACGACGACCGAGGCCGACGTCGACGCCGGGGCCGAGGCGTTCGTGCGCGTCGCGTCCCGCATCGCCGCCCTCGCGCGATGATCTGCCCCGCCTGCCGCGCCGAGTATGTGCCGGGCAAGACCGAGTGCTCGGATTGCCACGTCGCCCTCGTCGCGCCGTCGTCCGTGCCGGATGTGATCGTCGCGGACGAAGACGCCGTCGTAACTGCGTCGACGCAGGACGCGTCGGTCGCGCGCGGGTGGCGGGACGTGTTGACGGCCGCCGGGGTCGCACACCGGATCGACGTCTCGGACGATGCCGACCCGAAAACCCGGCGGACCTACCTCCTGCTCGCCGAGGAGCCCGACGCACACTGGGCCGCCGTGCTCGCAGGCGTCGTTGAGCAGCAGCCGTCCGTGGACGCAACCGAGGCCGTCCGGCGGGCGACGGCGTCGATGGCCGCCGAGCCCGTCTGCCTGACGGACGAGGACGTTGCCCTGTTCGACGTCCCGGACCTGCTCCCGCCGCCGGACGTCTCGGCGGCGATCAACGCGACGAAGACCCGTGCAGCCGCCGCATTCTGGATCGCGCTCGCTGCCGGCATCGTCGCGCTCGCCAAGGGGCCGTGGTGGTTCATCGTGGCCGCGATCGCTGCCGCCGAGGGCATCCGGGCACGTCGAGCTGCGGCGGCACAGCTCGCCGCGTGGCAGCAGGCCAGCGGCTGGGAGCCGCCGACGCGCTAGCACGACGTCACGCCAGGCGACGGCATCTCAGGCGACCGCTCGGCGGCGGCGGTCGAAGACCGCGTAGACGGGCAGGCCGAGCGCGATCAGGCCGAGCCCGATGAACGACTGCGTCGGCGACGTGATGAGCGTGTTGATGAGCAGGAAGGCCGTCACGAGCAGGAAGAGGGCCGGGACGACCGGGTAGCCCCACGCACGGTACGGGCGCTCGGCGTCGGGCATGGTGCGGCGGAGGACGAACACGGCCGAGATCGTGAGGCCGTAGAAGATCCACGAGCCGAAGATGACGTAGTCCGTGAGCGCATCGAACGAGCCCGAGAGGGCGAGGACGGACGCCCACGCGCCCTGCGCGACGACGCTCCAGAGCGGGACGCGCGTCGTCGGGGTGAGGAGCGCGAGGCGGCGCGGCAGCAGGCCGTCCTCGGCGAGGCGGTACGGGATGCGCGCGCCCGAGAGCATCGACGAGTGCAGCGTCCCGAACGACGACGCCATGAGGCCGCCGGCCATCACGCTCACGCCGAGCGGGCCGACGACGCGGCGCATCACCTCGATCGCGACGACGCCGTCCTTGGGGACGGACGCGATCTCGGCGGGCGACATCGCGAAAAAGTAGGCGACGTTCACGAAGACGTACAGCAGCATCACGCCGCCGACGCCGAGGATGAGGCCGCGCGGGATGTTGCGGCCCGGGTCCTTGACCTCGCCCGCGACGAGCGCCATGTTGTTCCAGCCGTCGTAGCCCCAGAGCGCGGCCAGCATCGCTGCAGCGAACCCGCCGATGCCGAGGCGCGCGCCGTCCGAGACGCCCTCGCAGACGCCGCCGGCGCCGGTCGTCCCGAAATTGCCCCACGAGCCGTCGATGTACGTGAACGCCGCGACGGCCACCCCGACGACGAGGGCGATCTTGACGCCCGTCAGAACGGTCGCGATGCGCCCGCTCGTGGCGACGGACGCGAGGTTGATGAGCGTCACGGCCGCGATGAGCACGACGGCGATCAGTTGCAGCGGCGTCAGCTCGAACGCCCCGATCGTCAGCAGCGGGCGGCCGAACTCGGCGCCGAGCGCGCCGGCGAGCGCGCTCGCGAACGCCACGGCGACGGCCGCCTGCGAGCCCGTCTTGCCCACGAGCAGCTGCATCCAGCCGTAGAGGAAGCCCCAGCGCTCGCCGTACGCCGCGCCCAGGTAGTTCACCTCGCCGCCCGCGCGCGGCATCATCGCCCCGAGCTCGGCGTAGGTCAGCGCGCCGGCGAGCGACAGCAGCCCGGCGACGATCCAGACGGTGGTGACCATCCCCGGCGTCCCGACGTTGCACGTCATCACGCGCGCCTTGAGGAAGACGCCGGTCCCGATGACGTTCGAGATGATGACGGCCGCGGCGGCGACGAGCGTCAGGCCGCGGACGAGCTGTCCGGCCGGCGTAATCGTGGTGGACATCGGGTGGGGATCAGGAGTGAGCCGCCTCGGCGTGGCGGCGGACGATGAGCATCGACGCCGGGCACTCGCGCGCGATGCGCTCGTGGCGGACCGAGAAGGGCGACGGGTCCAGCCCCCACGTCTCCGAGACGCCGACGACGACGAGGTCGAACCCTTCCTTGGCGACGTCGACGAGCGCCTCGACCGGATCACCGGACGGGACGACGCGGAGCTCGACGTTGTCCGGGAACGACTCGCGCGTCGCCGCGGCGTCGGCGCCGGGCGCGACGACGTGGAGGAGCGTGATCTCCGCCCCGGTCGTGCGCGCGATGCGCTGCGCGAGGCTCAGCGCGGCGACGTCGTGCAGGCCGCCGCGGTACGGGACGAGCACGCGCGTCCACGGCTTGAACGAGCGCTCGAGGTAGACCGCGACGTCGGAGCGCGTGTGGCGCAGGACGTCGGCGACAGTGCCGCCCAGGACGGACTCGCTCACGACGGGCTTGTGCCACCCCATCAGGACGAGGTCGGCCGCCTTCTGCCGGGCGACGTCGGCGATGTCGCGGCCGGGGTCGCGCGAGACGAAGTCGAGCGGGCGGACGTCCAGCCCCGTCCCGGCCGCAGCGGCGAGGAACGGCGCGAGCGGCGACTCGGCCGGCGGCGTGCCCTCGGTGAGGTCCACGACGGTCTGCTGCTCGACACGCGCGAGGTGCAGGCCGTAGACCCGGAGCGCGTCCGGCGGCGCGAGCGCGCGGGCGACGCGCAGCAGCGACGGGCCCGACGACGGCAGCGAGATCGGGACGACCACGGTCGTCGGGGCGTCGCCGGCGTCGTCGGCGTCCGAGTCGGACAGGATGAGGCGCGAGGGGTAGATCCACTCGAGCAGCGGCGTCGTGAGGAACGTCGTCGCGATGGCCATCAGGACGAGCATCGCGAAGAGCGCCGGCGAGATGAGGCCGAGGTCGAGGCCGATCGTGAGGATGACGAGCTCCATCAGGCCGCGCGTGTTCATCAGCACGCCGAGCGCGCGGGCCTCGCGCCACGGCAGCCCACCTGCCCGAGCAGCAACAGCCGAGCCGCCGAACTTGGCGATGATCGCGACGACGCAGATCAGGGCGGTGTAGCCCCACATCTCGGCGCCCGAGACGAGCCCGATGGACGTCCGCAGCCCGGCCGAGGCGAAGAAGAGCGGCAGGAAGAGGACGACCGTGACGTCCTCGAGGCGCTCGGTGAGGTCGCGGACGAACTCGCGCTCGCGCGGGATCGCGGTCCCGATCACGAACGCACCGAAGAGGGCGTGGACGCCGAGCCACTCGGTCGTGCCCGCGGCGACGAGGAGCGCGAGCAGGACGCCGGCGAGGACGTCCTGCGTGAGGCGGCCGCGGCTGGCGTGGAGGCGCTCGAGGCGGCCGAGCAGCGGCTTCAGGACGAAGAACGCCGCGGCGACGAAGGCGACGGTTCCGCCGAGGGTCGCCCAGAGCGGGAGCGCGTCCGCCCCGCCGCGCCCCGGCTCGGCGCGCACGACGGCCAGGATCACGGCCAGCACGGCCCACGCGCCGACGTCGGCCGCGGCGGCGCACGCGAGCGTGACGGCGCCGAGGTTGGTCTTGAGCAGGTTGCGCTCGGCGAGGATGCGCGCGAGGACCGGGAAGGCGGTCACGCTCAGCGAGACGCTCACGAAGAGCGCGAAGCCGGTGAAGCTCACGCTCGCGTCGCTCAGACGCGGGTAGAGGTACATCGCGAGCAGGCCGCCGCAGAGCATCGGGATCGCCAGCGTCGCGGTGCTCACGAGAGCCGTCGCCCGGCCGCGCCCGCGCAGCAGGCGCGGGTCCAACTCGAGCCCGACGAGGAACATGAACAGCAGCAGCCCGACCTGCGCGATCCCGCTCAGCAGCCCGAGGCTCTCGGCCGGGAACAGCGCCGCCGATGCACCGGGCGCGACCCACCCGAGCAGGCTCGGCCCGAGGATGATGCCGGCCACCATCTCACCGACGACCTGGGGCTGACGGATCCGGCGGAACGCGTAGCCCACGCCGCGGGCCACGACGAGCACGACGGCGATCTGGACGAGCAGGAGCAGAAATCCGTGCATCAGTGCGTCGCGGCTGGTGCGGTGGAGTCGGGCGCCACACGGGCAGCCACGAAGCGGCTCTCGGGGCACGCGGCGCAGCCCGGCACGCCGGCCGTCCCGACGAGACGGCGCGCCACGCGGCCGTCGGCGCGAAGGCGGATGCGGACGCCCGAGCTCGCGCACCCCGGCGAGACGTCCGTGCGGGCCCCGCCGTCGGCGGCGAGGGCAGGGCCAGTGAGCCGGGCCGGGACGTCCGGGCGCCCCGGCAGCACGAGGTGCACGAAGCGGCCGGACTGGTCGATGCGGAAGAGGCTGTCCGGCACGGAGCACCGCCCGCCCTCCACCACGCGCCACGGCCCGCCGACGGCCGGCGGCGCCTCGATGTCGGCTCCGAGGCGGAGCACGACGAACAGCCCGGCAAGGGGCAGCACGACGAGCAGGAGGTACAGCAGCGGCAGCTTCACGGCGCGGCGGTGGGTGGACCGCGGAGAATACGTGCAGGGCACGTCCCGATGCCCCGGCCCGCAGCCGCGCTGCCAAACCGACCGCGGTAGAGGACGTCTCGCCGAGGCGTCCGCTGGTCATGAGTCGATGCTGACGAAGGCACTCCGCCTCGATCGCGCTACATGCTCCGGCGGTACTGCCCGCCGACTTCGAACAGCGCCTGCGTGATCTGCCCGAGGCTCGCGACGCGGACCGTGTCCAGCAGCGCCTCGAAGACGTTCCCGCCCGTGCGGGCAGCGTCCTGGAGCGCGGCGAGGGCGGCCGGCGCAGCGTCCGCGTGGCGCGCGTGGAAGCCCGCGACACCGCCGATCTGGCGGCGCTTCTCGTCGTCCGTGCCGCGCATGAGCTCGACCGGCGGCGGCGGAGCATCCGTCTCGGGCGCGCGGAACGTGTTGACGCCGATGACTGGCAGCTCGCCCGAGTGCTTGCGGTGCTCGTAGAGCATCGACTCCTCCTGGATCTTGCCGCGCTGGTACATGGACTCCATCGCGCCGAGGACGCCGCCGCGGTCCGAGATGCGCTCGAACTCGGCGAGGACCGCGTCCTCGACGGCGTCCGTGAGCCACTCGGTGAGGTAGGCGCCCTGCGTGGGGTTCTCGTTCATCAGGACCCCGAACTCGTGGGTCAGGATGAGCTGGATCGCGAGCGCGCGCCGCACCGACTCCTCGGTCGGCGTTGTGATGGCCTCGTCGTAGGCGTTGGTGTGCAGCGAGTTGGCGTTGTCCTGGAGGGCGAGCAGCGCCTGGAGCGTCGTCCGGATGTCGTTGAACTGGATCTCCTGCGCGTGCAGGCTGCGCCCGGACGTCTGGATGTGGTACTTGAGCTTCTGCGAGCGGTCTGTCCCGCCATACAGATCCCGCATCGCGACGGCCCAGATGCGTCGGGCGACACGCCCGAGGACGGCGTACTCGGCGTCCATGCCGTTCGAGAAGAAGAACGACAGGTTCGGGGCGAAGTCGTCGATCGCCATCCCGCGCGCGAGGTACGTCTCGACGTACGTGAAGCCGTTGGCGAGCGTGAACGCGAGCTGCGAGACCGGGTTGGCGCCTGCCTCGGCGATGTGGTAGCCCGAGATCGAGACCGAGTAGAAGTTGCGAACACCGCGGTCGACGAAGCTCTGCTGGATGTCGCCCATCACGCGGAGCGAGAACTCGGTCGAGAAGATGCAGGTGTTCTGCGCCTGGTCCTCCTTCAGGATGTCCGCCTGAACGGTCCCACGAACCGACGTCATCGCACCGTCGCGGATCGTCTCGTACTCGGGCTGCGTGAGCACGCCCCACGTCACGAGGTCCGCGGACGAGCAGCCGAGCAGGCCGAGCCCGCCGCCGTCGTGGCCTTCAGGAAGCCCGTCGCTCTGGTACGGGACGTAGACCGGGCGGTCCGGACCGAGGCGCTCGGCGATCGTTGCGGCCGCATCGTCCCAGCGGCCCTCCCGCTTCAGGAACTGTTCGGCCTGCTGGTCGACGGCCGTGTTCATGAACATGGCCAGGATCGTCGGCGCGGGGCCGTTGATCGTCATCGACACGGACGTCGTCGGGGCGCAGAGGTCGAAGCCGGAGTAGAGCTTCTTCATGTCGTCCAGCGTCGGGACGGACACGCCGGACGTGCCGACCTTGCCGTAGACGTCGAGCGCCTCGCCGGGGTCGCGGCCGTAGAGCGTGACCGAGTCGAAGGCCGTCGAGAGGCGCTTGGCGGGCAGGCCGGCGCTCACGAGGTGGAAGCGGCGGTTGGTGCGTTCCGGGCCGCCCTCGCCGGCGAACATGCGCGTCGGGTCCTCGCCCTCGCGCTTCAGTGGGAAGACGCCGGCCGTGAACGGAAAGCTTCCCGGCACGTTTTCCTGGCGGACGAACCGCAGCCGGTCCGCTGCGCTCTCGGTCCGCGGCAGCACGACGCGCGGGATCTTGAGGCCGCTCAGCGTCTCGCGGCGCAGCGGCTGCCGGATGTCATTGCCGCGGACGGTGTAGACGAAGTCGTCGCCGGCGTACTGCTCGGCGAGCGCGTCCCACTCGCGGACCGCGTGCTGGGCGTCGGCGTCGAGCGCGTTCCAGGCCGTCTCGGCGATCCGCTCGGCCGCATGCGAGGCGTCGGCGTTGCCGGCCGCCATGAGTGCGGCGGCGGTGCCGGTCGCCTGGTCCCACGTCCGAGCGGACTCAGTGAGGTGCTCGGTCTGGCGGCGGTAGGCACGGGCGGCGTCGGCGATCTCGGCGAGGTAGCGCTGGCGTTTCGGCGGGACGAGCACGCCGGCCGTTGGGTCCGGCCCGGGCAGCGTCTCAGCATCGTAGAGGGTCGACGTGCGGTCGAAGCCGTGGCCGCGGAGCGCATCGAGGAGCGCGAGGTAGAGGCGCGAGACGCCGGCGTCCGCGAAGCGGGCGGCCATCGTCGGGTAGACCGGCATCGTCGCCGGGCTCTGCGAGAACGCCTGGCGGTTGCGCTGCACCTGTTTGCGGATGTCGCGCAAGGCGTCTTCGGAGCCACGCTTCTCGTACTTGTTGAGCGCGATCAGATCGGCCGTATCCAGCATCCCGATCTTTTCGAGCTGGCTCGGCGCGCCGTACTCGGCCGTCATCACATACAGTGACACATCAGCCAGACCCGCAACCTCGGTGTCCGACTGCCCGATGCCCGCCGTCTCGACGATGACGAGGTCGAAGCCGGCATCTTGCGCGACCCGGATCGCCTCGTGGAGGCTGCCGGACGTCGCCTTGTGCGCCTGCCGCGTCGCGAACGAGCGCATGTAGGCGCGGTCCGCGTGCTCCCCGTAGAGCGCGTTCATCCGGATGCGGTCGCCCAGGAGCGCCCCGCCCGTCCGCGCGCGCGTCGGGTCGACGGAGAGCACGGCGACGCGAACGTCTGGGAAGTCGGCGAGCAGGCGGCGGACGAGCTCGTCGGTGAGCGTGGACTTTCCCGCGCCGCCGGTGCCAGTGATGCCGATGACGGGGACGGGGGATTGGGGGTTGGGGGTTGGGGATGTGCGCAAAACAGCTGGCGCACCGTCGCCCGAGTGCGTCGCGTGGCGTTCGACGGCGGACATGGCGCGAGCGACCGTGACGGGCTCGGCCGCGACTGCGACGAGCGGCTCGTTCATTTCCTCGCTCTTCCCTCCTTCCTCCTCCCTCCTTCCTTCGCGCGCCCCTTCAATCATCGACGCGATCATGCCGTCCAGGCCCAAGCGCATCCCGTCTTCGGGCGAGAAGATGCGGGAGACGCCGTAGGCGTGCAGCTCGTCGATCTCGTCCGGGACGATCGTGCCGCCGCCGCCGCCGTAGACCTGGATGTGGCCGGCGCCCGCCTCGCGCAGGAGGTCCACGACGTACTTGAAGTACTCGACGTGGCCGCCCTGGTACGACGAGATCGCGATGCCGTCGGCGTCCTCCTCGATCGCCGTGCGGACGACGTCGCGGGCCGAGCGGTCGTGGCCGAGGTGGATCACCTCGGCGCCCTGCGCCTGCAGGATGCGGCGCATGATGTGGATCGCGGCGTCGTGGCCGTCGAAGAGCGCGGCGGCGGTGACAAAACGGACGGGAGCAGGCATGGTCGGGGTCTGGCGAGCGCGTTGCGAAAGATAGGCCGGCCGGTACGGAGGCCGGGGACACCGCACGCGCGGCGGGGTACGTTGCAGACGTCAACCCCGCTGCTCATGCCGCTGTTCTCCGCCCGCCTCGCGGCCCTCGTTTTGCTGTCGGGCACCCTTGCCGCGTGCGGCGACCCGACGCCCGCCGGCCCGCGCCCCGACGCCACACCCGACGCCGCCCAGCTCGACACGACCGGCGCGCCGCCCGTCGCCGACTCGCTCACGGCCGACGAGGCCGTCGGCCTCGCGCTCAAGGTCGGCGACACCGCGCCCGACTTCGAGCTGCCCGACGCGATGGGCCGGACGGTCCGCCTGAGTGAGATGCTCGCCTCCGGGCCCGTCGTGCTTGCGTTCTACCGCGGCTCGTGGTGCCCCTACTGCAACCGCGAGCTGCGGGGGCTGCAGCTCGCACTGCCGAACGTGGAGGCAGCGGCGGCGCGGATGGTCGCGGTGAGCCCTCAGACGCCCGACTCGTCCCTGACGATCGTCGAGCGGCAGAACCTGACGTTCCCGGTGCTCTCCGACGCTGGCAACCGCGTCGCGCGCGCGTTCGGACTCGTCTTCCGCGTCGACGACGAGGTCCGCCAGCAGTACCGCGCGGCCGGCATCGACCTCACCCGCTCCAACGGCGACGACTCGTGGGAGCTGCCCGTGCCGGCGACGTACGTCGTCGCGCCGGACCGCACGATCACGTACGCCTTCGTCGAGGCGGACTACACGCGCCGCGCGGCACCGGCGGACGTCGTCGCGGCCCTTACCGCTGCCGGCGGCCGGGCCGCCCCTGACGCCTGACCCCATGGATGCGCTCTCGGTCTTCGACATGCTCAAGATCGGCGTCGGGCCGAGCTCGTCGCACACGCTCGGCCCGTGGCGAGCCGTCCAGCGCTGGCTCGGCGAGCTCGACGCGAGCGCCGGCCTCGCCGCCGTCTCGGCGGTCCAGGTGCGGCTCTACGGCTCGCTCGCGCTGACGGGCCGCGGCCACTGCACGGACCAGGCGGTAATGCTCGCGCTGCTCGGCTTCGACCCGGTCACGGTCGACGTCGACGCCATCGCCGGGCTCGTCGCCGACCTCTCGGAACGGCGCGAGGTCGAGCTCGCACCCGGCCACTGGGTCCCGTTTGACCCGGCGGCCGACATCCAGTTTTTCAAGGCCGAGCGCCTGCCCGGCCACGCCAACGGCATGGTCTGCCGCGCGGCCGTCGGCGACGCGCTGCTCGAGTCGACGTACTACTCGGTCGGCGGCGGCTTCGTGGTGAAGGAGGGCGACGGGCCGGCCGCCTCGGCGCGCGTGACGCTGCCGTATCCGGCGCAGGTGCCGGCCGAGATGCTCGCCCACTGCCGCGCGACCGGCATGCGCCTGGCGGACGTCGTGCGGGCCAACGAGCGCGCGTGGCGTGGGGCGGACGAGGTCCGGACCCGCGTGCTCGGCCTCTGGCACGTCATGCTCGAAGGCATCCACCGCGGCTGCCACACGGACGGCGTCCTGCCGGGCGGGCTCGGCGTCGAGCGGCGCGCCGCCGGCATCAACCGCGCCCTCATCGGCGACGACGACTCGGCCGATCCAGCAACGTGGCTCGCCGCCATCCGCGCCCGCACATGGCGCTTCGCGGACGTCCTCAAGTGGACGTCCGCCTTCGCGCTCGCCGTCAACGAGGAGAACGCCAACCTCGGGCGCGTCGTCACGGCCCCGACCAACGGCGCGGCGGGCGTCATCCCGGCCGTCCTCGCCTACCTGCTCTGCTTCGGCGACGCCGAGCCGACCGACGACATGGTGGCCGACTTCCTGCTCGTCGCGGGCGAGGTTGGGACGTTCTTCAAGAAGGGCGCGACGATCTCGGCCGCGATGGGCGGGTGCCAAGCCGAGGTCGGCGTGTCGTCCGCGATGGCCGCGGCCGCGCTCGCCGAGGCCATCGGCGGCAGCCCGGAGCAGGCGTTCATGGCGGCCGAGATCGCGATGGAGCACCACTTGGGCATGACGTGCGACCCGATCGGCGGGCTCGTCCAGATCCCGTGCATCGAGCGCAACACGATGGGCGCCGTCAAGGCGATCAACGCCGCCGAGCTGGCCGTCGCCGGGACGCCCGAGAACGCCCGCGTCTCGCTCGACGACGTCATCCGGACGCTCCGGCAGACGGCCGAGGACATGTCGGACAAGTACAAGGAGACGAGCCAGGGCGGGCTGGCCGTCAACGTGTCGGTCCGCATGACCGAGTGCTGACGGGCGGTCGGGCTCTTCCCGAAAGCCCCGCGAACCGGAACCCCCCGCTGTACGTCCGCCTATTTTGCCGCCGGACTGCCCTGCCGCCATGCCCTCGGACTCCCCCGCGTTCGCCGTCGGACCTCTGCTCGCCTCGATCGAGAGCCCTGCAGACATCCGCACCCTCGCCGTCGAGCAGCTGCCGCAGCTCTGCGCCGAGCTGCGCGCCACCATCATCGACATCGTGTCGGTCCACGGCGGCCACTTCGGGGCCAGCCTCGGGGTCGTCGAGCTCACGGTCGCGCTGCACTGGGCCTACGAGACGCCCGTCGATCAGCTCGTGTGGGACGTCGGCCACCAGGCATACGGCCACAAGATCCTGACGGGCCGCCGCGACGACTTCCCGAGCCAGCGCGTCTACGGCGGGCTCTCCGGCTTCCCGCGCCGCTCGGAGTCCGAGTACGACACGTTCGGCGTCGGCCACGCGAGCACCAGCATCTCGGCCGCGCTCGGCATGGCTGTGGCTCGCGACATCAAGAAGTCCGACGAGCGCATCGTCGCCGTCATCGGCGACGGCTCGATGTCGGGCGGCCTCGCCTTCGAGGGCCTCAACAACGCCGGCGTCGCGGGCACGGACCTGCTCGTGGTCCTCAACGACAACCGGATCTCGATCGACCCGTCGTCGGGCGCGCTCCACGCGTACCTCGCCAAGCTCAGCGCCTCGGGCGGCTGGAACGCGGCCAAGCGCGAGGTCTGGGACGCGCTCGACAAGCTCAAGGGCATGGGCGGCGGCACCATGCAGCGGCTCGCGAGCCGCCTCGAGGACGGCGTCAAGGCGGTCCTCACGCCGGGCATGCTCTTCGAGGCGCTCGGCTTCCGCTACGTCGGCCCGATCGACGGCCACGACGTCGTCTCGCTCGCGCAGCGCCTCCGCGACCTGCGGGCGCTGCCCGGCCCGATCCTGCTGCACACGATGACGGTCAAGGGCAAGGGCTTCGCCCCGGCCGAGGCCGACCAGGTGACGTGGCACGCGTCGTCGAGCCCGTTCGACAAGCTCACCGGCAAGAGCCTCGCCGTCTCGACGCCGAAGGGCACCAAGCTCCCGAAGTGGCAGGACGTCTTCGGCGACACCCTCCTCGAGCTCGCCCGGCAGGACGAGCGCGTCACCGCCGTCACCGCCGCGATGCCGTCCGGCACGAGCGTCGGCACGATGATGGCCGCGATGCCGGACCGCGCCTTCGACGTCGGCATCGCCGAGATGCACGCCGTCGTGTTCGCCGCCGGCCTCGCGACGCAGGGCCTGCGCCCGTTCTGTGCCATCTACTCCACGTTCCTGCAGCGCGCTTACGACGGCGTCGTCCACGACGTCGCCCTCCAGAACCTGCCTGTCGTCTTCTGCATGGACCGCGCCGGCGTCGCCGGCTCCGACGGTCCGACGCACCACGGCGCGCTCGACGTCCCGTTCATGCGCGCCGTGCAGGGCATGACCGTCGCCGCCCCGCTCCACGAGCAGGATCTCCGCGACCTGATGTTCACCGCCCTCCAGCACGACGGCCCCTTCGCGATCCGCTACCCGCGTGGCGAGGCGACCGGCATGGAGATGCGGGCGGGCTTCGAAACCCTTGAGATTGGCAAAGGCCGCATCGTCGCCGAGGGCTCGGACGTCGCCATCGTCACCTACGGCGCCATCGGCGCGTACGTGCCTGAAGTCCGGGAGCGCCTCGCCGCGCGCGGCATCTCGGCCGCCCACATCGACCTCCGGTTCGTGAAGCCGATCGACGAGACCCTCCTCCGCGACGTCTTCGCCCGCTTCGACGCCGTCGTGACGGTCGAGGACGGCGTGCGCGACGGCGGCGCAGGATCGGCCGTGCTGGAGTGGGCCTCGGATGCCGGCGTCCTCTCCGGGACGCGCGTCGTGCGCCTCGGCCTGCCCGATACGTTCGTCGAGCACGGCACGGCGCGCCAGCTCCACGACGAGGTCGGCATCGGGCCGGACGGCATCGAACGCGCGGCTATCGGGCTCACCGAGGAGCGGGTTGCGGCACCGGCGGCGGCAGCGTAAGCTCCGCGTTTCGTCCCGGCTGCGCATGGCTCGGCTCCTGGTCTGCTTTCTCCTCTGCACCGCGGCTCGGGCCGGCGCTCAGACGCTCCAGATCCGCGTCGCGACGTTCTACACGCCCGAGTCTGAGACGGCGGCCCTCGCCGACGGGACGACGATCCAGGCGCGCGTCGACGCGGCCGTCACCGCGTGGCAGGCCGTCCTCGACGCCGCAACGGCGGGTAGCCCGCGTGTCGTCGTAAACGCTTTCCCGGCTGTCCGCATCGCGATCACGGAGACGCAGGTGTGCGGAACGGACCTCGACGCGTTCTTCGCCGCGCCGCGCGCGCGGGCCGTCCGGGACTCGCTCCGTGCGAGCCTCGCCGTCCTGTTCCCGGAGCACTGCAACGCGTCGTTCCAGTGCGTCGAAGGCTCGCCAGAGTGCGAGCGCCGCGCGTACGCCCTCGCGCGCGCGCGCGACGCCGGGACGACGGAGCAGGCCCTCGCGCACGAGGCCGGCCACCTCTTCGGGATGCGCCACGACGTCGAGAGCGACCCGACACCGGGCGACGGCCACGCGGTCGTCCGCGCATCGCCCCCTTTCTTCACCATCCTTGGCCAGCGCGGCAGCCTGCCCCGGACCGCCCTCGTCCCGTATGACTCGAACCCGGCCCAGTCCGCTGGCGGCGTCCCGATCGGGGTCGCGGGCGTTGCCGACAACGCATCACTCCTGCGCCGGACAGCGGCCACGGTCGCCACGTGGAATTTGAACGGAACGGCTTCGGACTCGCAGATGGATGCTCCCGTGCTGCTGCGCGCCGCCCCCAACCCGTCGGCCTCGGGGTGGCGCGTGTCGCTCCCGTCTGCCCCGGTCCCGCGAACGGCCATCCTCGTGGACGTCCATGGCCGGCATGTGATGGACGTGGCGGTTGCCGCGGGCGCGTCCGTCGTCACGGTGCCGGGTGCCGGGCTGCCCCCGGGCACCTACCTGCTCCGGGTGGCTGGGTCTGGCCGGCTGGCCACGGCGATCCGCCTCGTTCGCGCGCGCTGAGACGCTCCGGGCGAGGGTGCAGGCCGGCCCGCCCTCGACCCCGACGCGGCCGCGCCGTAGCTTGCGGGCCCCCCTTGACCTCTGCATGGCCCA
>JBBSUZ010000022.1:0-18391 GCA_038233965.1 Rhodothermales bacterium
CCGGTTCACTCGTCAGTCGTCCAGCCCGAGATCCACGCCCAGCCGGCGGAGCGTCTCCGGGCGCTCGTAGCGGGCCTCGAACGTCGCCGTGACCTCGCCGGAGACGCGCTGCCGTGGGTTCTCGACGCGGACGCCGTCGCCCGAGAAGTGGACCGTGCCGGAGACGAAGCCGAACTCGTCGACCTGCGTGATCGTGACGACGCCCTCGGTGGCGCGGACGACCGGGCCCTGCGCGGCGTCCGGGTCGTTGGCGTCGCTCACGCGGGCGTAGCTCGCCGTGAAGGAGCGGCTGCCCGCGCCCTCGGTCGTGACCGAGTACCCGCCGACGCCCGGGCGGCCGCCGTCGCGGCGCACGGCGGCGAAGTCGTAGCCGTCGTACTGGCTGTCGTAGAGGCGGCCCTTGAACAGGCCGAGCACGAAGCGCGGCCCGCGCGGCGTCTCGACGACCGTGTAGACCGCCTCGCCGTCGAAGGCCTCGGTCGCGCCGTCGACGCGCGTCGTGCCGCGGTAGTCGCCGATGCCGAGCCCGTCCGAGTCGCACCCGGCCAGCAGCACGCCCGAGACGGACGCGACGGCGACGATGAACAGGCCTGCCACGACGGTCTCGAGCGCCGACGCGAGGCGGTCGGCGCGCTGCCACGAGCGGGGCACGCGCGGAGCACCGGCGGCGGGGCGGCCCGGGACGGATGTCGGCACGGCGCGGACGGAGGGGACGGGGCGGGCGAAGCGGGACATCGGGTAGCTTGGAAGGCAGAGCGCAGCCTTTTGCCGCCTCCGTTCCGCCGTGCCCACGACCGCCAATGTCCCCCGTTCTCTGTCTCGAAAACGTCACCAAGCGCTACGGCCAAACGGCGGCCGTGGACGGCGTCTCATTCCAGGCCGAGCCCGGCCGCCTCGTCGGCCTGCTCGGGCCGAACGGCGCCGGAAAGACGTCGACGTTGCGCATGGTCACCGCGATCACGACGCCGGACGAGGGCCGCATCACGCTCGGCGGCGAGACCGTCGGGCCCGAGACGCAGCGCCGGATGGGCTACCTGCCCGAAGAGCGCGGCCTCTACCGCAAGCTCCGCGTCGGCGAGCAGCTCGTGTACCTCGCGCGCCTCAAGGGCATGTCCGCCGGGGACGCGACGGCCGCGGTGAAGCGCTGGCTGGACCGCTTCGACGCCGCGGACTGGTGGGCGCGCAAGACGGAGGACCTCTCGAAGGGCATGCAGCAGAAGGTCCAGTTTATCGCGACCGTCGTCCACGACCCGGCCCTCGTCGTCCTCGACGAGCCGTTCTCGGGGCTGGACCCGATCAACGCCGACGTCCTCGAGTCCGTCATCGGCGAGATGCGATCGGCGGGGCGGACCGTCCTCTTCGCGAGCCACCGCATGGAGTCCGTCGAGTCGCTGTGCGACGACGTCGTGCTGATGGCGCGCGGCCGCGTCGTGCTCGCGGGCCCACTGCGCGACGTCAAGCGCCGCTTCGGCCGCGACACCGTCTCGGTCGCATGGTCCGGCCCCGACGCCTGGCTCGACGCGCTCGTCGCGCCCGCCGCGGACGGCTCCAGCTCGGGCGTCCGCCTGCTGCGCCGCTCGGCCGGCCTCGCCACGCTCCGCCTCGACGACGGCATCCCGCCGCGCCGCGTCCTCGACGCCGCCCTCGCCGGCGCCGACGACGTCGACCGCTTCGACGTCCACGAGCCGCCGCTCGACGAGATCTTCCGCCAGTCCGTCGGGGAGGGCTGACGGGCGGCTCCACCGCTCCGCCCTGCCGTAGGGGCACAGCACGCTGTGCCCGCGCTCTGGCACCGCGCCCTCCTCATTCCACGGGCACAGCATGCTGTGCCCCTACGCTGACCTCCGGAACACGCGCCTCATGTCCCCCATCGCCCTCATCGCGTCCAGCGAGTACCTCCGCCGCGTGCGCTCGAAGTGGTTCATCGCGACGACGCTGCTGACGCCGATCCTCGCCGTCGCCGTGATCGCGCTGCCGGCCGTGATGATCGCGATGAGCGGCGACTCGGCCGAGCGGACCGTCGCCATCGTCGACGCGACGGGCGTGCTCGCAGACTCCGTCGCCGCCGCCCTGCCCGACACCTACGCCGTCCGCACGACGTCAGCGCCGGCGGACTCGCTGCGCGCCGAGGTTCTCGCAGGCGACCTCGGCGGCGTGCTCGTGCTGCCGGCCGGCGTGCTCGACGGGACGGCCCGGCCGCGCTACCTCAGCCGCAGCACCGGGCTGGCCGAGATCGCCGGCATCGGCGACGCCGTCGAGGACGTCGTGCGGGCGGCCCGCGTGCGCCGGGCGGGGGCCTCGCCCGAGGTCGTCGCCCTGCTCGACGCCCGCGTCGGGCTGGACCAGGTGTCGGTGTCCGAGGACGGCGACGCGGCCGACGGCGCGCTCGTCCAGCTCTTCGTCGCCAACGCGCTCGCGTTCCTGATCTACATCGCCGTCCTGCTCTACGGCGCGATGGTGATGCGCGGCGTGATCGAGGAGAAGGCCAACCGCATCGTCGAGGTCATCGCGTCCAGCGTGCGGCCGTTCGAGCTGCTCATGGGCAAGGTGCTCGGCATCGGCGCGGTCGGGCTGACGCAGCTTATCGGGTGGGGCGTCATCATGGCTGGCGCGGCGGCGGCGGCGGGCCCACTCCTGCTCGCGTTCGCGCCGGACCCGGCCACGATGGCCGCGGCCGGCGAGGCGGGCCTCGACCCCGCCGCCTTTTCGGCCGCGTTCACGCCGGGCCTGCTCACCGCGTTCGTGGCCTACTTCTGCGGCGGCTACCTCCTCTTCGCCGCCGTCTTCGCCGCCGTCGGGAGCGCCGTCGATCAGGAGTCCGACGCGCAGACCCTTCAGGCCCCGATCATGATTCCGATCGTGGTCCCGATGCTGTTCCTGCCGGCCGTGCTCAACGAGCCAGACGGCCCGACAGCCGTCTTCCTGTCGCTCTTCCCGGTCTCGTCGCCCGTGCTAATGGTGGTCCGGATGTCGATCACGGACGTCCCCGGCTGGCAGATCGCGCTCTCGCTCGCGCTGCTCGCGGCGGCGTTCGTCGGGACGATCTGGCTTGCGGCGCGCGTCTACCGCGTCGGCATCCTGATGACGGGCAAGCGGGCGACGCTCGCCGACCTCTGGCGCTGGATGCGCACGGCCTGACGCCGGACGAAAACGACGGGCCGAGGCACGACCCGGCGGACGGCGTAGGGGCGGCGGCCGTGTGGCGGGTACTGCAACCGACCGGCGGTGACCTTCGGGACAGGCCGGGCGGCTCGCAGTCAGGGTAGTGCATTCGGATCAGGCACGACGTCTCGGTCCGGACCTATCCTTCACACACACCCTCCCCCCGCCGATGTCCCGCTTCGCTACCCACCGCCTCGCCGCCGCCGCGTTCGCGCTCGCCCTCGCCCCGCTCGCCTCGGCCCAGGACGCGCTCGCGCCCGTCGTCATCGCGCCTGCCGACACGTCCGTCGCCGTCCAGTTCGCCGATGCGACGCCGGTCGCCGCGCCGGATCCCGACGCCGCATCGGCCGACGCCGCCAGCGCCCCCGCCGCCCCGCCGACGTTCACCGGCGTCGACCCGACGCGCACGCGGACCGTCCTCGCGCCCACGGCGCGCACGCTCGGCCGCGGCGAGGTGCGCCT
This sequence comes from Rhodothermales bacterium, assembly GCA_038233965.1. GTDB lineage: Bacteria > Bacteroidota > Rhodothermia > Rhodothermales > Rubricoccaceae > DASVSE01. The sequence continues at coordinate 3,625 of JBBSUZ010000022.1, forward strand.
CGGCACGACGTTCTACATCCTCCCGACCGTCACGTACGGCGTCGCCGAGCGCGTCGACCTCTACGGGTCGGGCATCTTCGCCTTCGGCGGCGGCGGCGGCGGCATCCTCCTGTTCGGCGGCAAGGGCGCCCTCATCGCCGAGCCCGGGCTCGGCGTCGCCGTCGGCTCCACGTTCGTCGTCCCGTTCTCGAGCGACTCGGACGTCAACGGCGCCTTCATCGTGCTGCCCTACGGCATCGTGACCGTGGGAGACAACGCGCGCGCGGTCTCGCTCGGCGTCACCGGCGTCTTCGGCGGCGACGTCTCCACGAGCGACTTCAACGCGGGCGAGGGCGTCCTCGTCTCGCTCGGCGGCGAGTACCAGATCTCGAACCGCGTCAAGCTGCTCGCCGACGCCTACGTGCCCATCGGCGCGGGCGACTCGGGCCTCTCCGTCCTGCCCGGCGTCCGCTTCTTCGGCACCAACGTCTCCGTCGACCTCTACGGCGCGATCGCGTTCACGAACGGCGACGTCGGCGGCTTCGCGCCGATCGCCAACTTCTCGTACCGCTTCTGATGCGTCCTCTCCGGTCTGCGGCCCTGCTCGCGCTCCTGCTGCCGCTCGCCGGCTGCGCCTCCACGACGCGCATCGACGCCGCCAACCCGGCGGACCTCGCGCGCGTCCAGGCCCGCGAGCACGGCCGCACGGCCGACATCACGCTGACCTCGGGTGACCTCTACCGAGGCACGCTCGTCTACCTCCGGCCCGACTCGACGGCGTGGGAAGAAGAGGCCGGCGTCTTCGCCGTCCCCACCGACGACGTCGTCGCGCTCGTCATCGACACCCGGCGGCGGCTGCTCACGCGCGGCGCGCTCATCGGAGCGGGCGTCGGCTTCGGGCTGTGCTTCGGCGTCGCGGCGGCCGCGGGTGACGAGTTCGGCGGCGACGGCAGCGACAACCTGACGCTCGGGCTCATCTTCGGCGTCGCATGCACGCCTGGCGGAGCGTTCTACGGCCTGCTCGGCGGGGCCGTGAGCGCCCGCCGCACCGAGTACGTCTTCGTCGACCCGCCTGCCGACGGGGCCGAGGGCGCGCCGCCTGACGACGTCCCGGCCGGGGGCGGCGAATGACGCTTGCCGCGCAGCCGGCGTGGGTCTAGCCTGCACCATGCGCCTCGCCCTCGTCCTGCTCGCCGTGCTCGCCGCCTGCGGCCTCGCCGCCCCGGCGCGGGCGCAGTACTTCGCGTTCGGCCAGAACCGCGTCCGCTACGAGGCCCCGGAGTGGCGGCGCGTCCAGACGGACCACGTCGACGTCTACTTCTACGAGCGCGACGGGACGGCGCCGGGCGGCTACGTCCTCGCCGCGTTCGCCGCCGAGGCCGCCGAGGACGCCTACGCCGAGACCGCCGCCCTCTTCGGCGAGGGCGTCACGGCCCGCATCCCGCTCGTCGTCTACCCGACCGCCGCCGCCTTCGCCGTCACCAACGTCGCCGACCTGCCCGTCGGCGCGGACGGCATCGGGGGCGTCACCGAGGGCTTCAAGAACCGCATCGCCGTCCCGTTCACCGGCGACCTGCGGCTCTTCCGGCGCACGATCCACCACGAGATGGTCCATGCCGTGCTCAACGCGGTCGTCTACGGCGGCTCGGTGCAGGCGCTCATCCGCTCGGGCCTGCGCCTCCGCATCCCGCTGTGGTTCAACGAGGGGCTGGCCGAGTACGCCGCGCTCGGGTGGGACTCCGCGAGCGACAGCTACGTCCGCGACGCGCTCGTCGGCGGGACGCTGCCGCCCATCGACCGGCTCTCCGGCTACGACGCGTACCGCGGCGGGCAGGCCGTGTGGGACTTCGTCGCCGAGGAGTACGGCCGCGAGAAGGTCACCGAGATCCTGGGCCGTCTCCGCACCGGCCGAGACGTCAGCACCGCCGTTCGCGGCGCGACGGGCCTGTCGATCCGCGACCTCTCCGAGCGCTGGCAGGCGTCCCTGCGGCCGGTCCACTTTCCCGAGGCGTCGGCCCGCGACGCCATCGCCGAGATCGCGCGGCCGCTCCTGACGGCGCGCCGCGCCGGGACGCTCTACAACGGCCGCCCGGTGATGTCGCCGCTCGGCGACCGCGTCGCCGTCGTGTCGGCCCGCGACGGGGCCTTCGACGTGCTCGTCGCCGAGACGACGACCGGCGCGCCGCCGCGCGTGCTCGTCTCGGGGCAGGCCGCGGCGACGTTCGAGTCGTTCCGGCTTGCCTCGGCCGGGCTCGCGTGGAGCCCCGACGGCACGACGCTCGCCGTCGCCGTGACGTCGGGCCCCGGCGACGCGATCGCGTTCGTCGGCGTCGCGAGCGGGACCGTCCGGGTCGTCCGCCCGCCCGGCCTCGACGCCATCGTCGCGCTCGCGTGGAGCCCCGACGGCGCGCACCTCGCCGCCGAGGCGACGTCCGGCGCGCAGTCCGATCTGGTCCTCATCGACGTCCTGACCGGGGCGACGGCCCCGCTCACGCGCGACCTCTACGCCGACCACGCGCCGGCGTGGACGCCCGACGGCCGCGCGCTCGTCTTCCACTCGGACCGCGGCGACGCCCTCGACCCGACGCTCGACGACACGCAGGCCGCCGCGCAGGGCCGCCTCGACCTCCGCGCCCTCGGCCGCACGCCGACGAGCCTCTACCGCCTCGACGTCGCCTCGCGCGCGATCACGCGCCTCACCGACGCGGGCGTCGCCGACGACTCGGACGCGACGGTCTCGCTGGACGATGACGGCCGCGAGCGGATCGTCTTCCTCAGCGACCGCAACGGCGTCGCCAACCTGTACGAACTCGCGGCGGGCGAGCCGCGCCCGCTCACCGACCTCGTCACCGGCGCGCTCGGCCTGTCGCTGTCGCGCGACGGCCGCCGCGCCGCCGTCCTCGCCCTCGACGGCGGGCGCCCGTCGGTCTACCTCCTCCGCGACCCGCTCGCCGCCGACGTCGCCGCCCCGCTGCTCCCGACCACCTGGGCGCTGCGCCGCTCCGGCGACGAGCCGCCGCCCGGCACGCCGTCCCTCGCCGTCGCCTCGGACCGCCGCCTCGCCGAGAACCCGTTCCTCCGCGACGCCGCCGACGGCCGCCCGCCCGACGCGCCCGTCCGCCGACGCCGCCTCACACCGATGGAGGCGGTCCGGATGGACTCGCTCGTGAGCGCCCTCCTCGCCCGCGCCGACTCGGCCCGCACGGCCCGGCTGGACTCGCTCGGCCAGCCCGACGCCCTTCGCCCGGCGACGACGCGCCCCGACACGCTCATCCTGGCCGGCCTCGGTCCGCCGATGGGCCCGCCGCCGCCCGTCGACGCGCGTGACGCGCAGGGCCGCCTCATCGCGCGCCGCTACCGTCTCCGCTTCACGCCCGACGTCGTGACCGCCGCCGGCTCCTACGACACCGTCTACGGCGTCCAGAGCATCACGCAGGTCCGCTTCTCGGACGTCCTCGGCGACTGGCGCGTGGCGCTCGCCACCAACCTCGTCCTCGACCTCCGCAACGCGGACTACGTCCTCTCGCTGCGCGCCCTCCGCGGGAGACGCGACGTCTCGCTCGACGGGTTCCACCTCGCGCGCGAACTGCCGGACTTCCAGAACTCGACCGTCTTCCGCTACCGCAACTACGGCCTCGTCGGCGCGATTCGCTACCCACTCAGCCGTGCGCGCCGGCTGGACGCCGAGGTCGGCCTGCTCGGCGTCTCGCTCACCGACCTCGCCCAGCTCGCCGAGCCCGCGCGCACGCGCCGCTTCGTCGTCCCGCGCCTCACGCTCACCGAGGACCGCGTCACGTTCGACCGCTTCGGCCCGCGCCGCGGCGCACGTGCGGCGGGCGGGCTGGCCGTCGCCGTCGGACCCGATGCCTTTTTCGTGACCGTCCTGGGCGACGCGCGGCGCTACGTGCCCGTCGCGAGTGTCCCCGGGGCAACGTTCGCGCTCCGCGCCTCGGCCGGCATCAGCGCCGGGCCGGACCCGCAGCGGTTCTACGCCGCGGGCGTCCAGACATGGCTCAACCCGCGCCTGGGTAGCCTGCCCGTCGAAGGGCCGGACGACTTCGTCTTTGCGACGCCTGTCCTGCCGCTGCGCGGCTTCGGCTTCAACGAGGCCGCGGGCGACCGCTTCGTGCTCGCCAACGCCGAGGCGCGCCTGCCCCTTCTCTCAGCGCTCGTCCCGGGCACGCTCCCGCTGCCTGCCCTCACGCGCCTCCAGGCCGTCGCCTTCCTCGACGCCGGCGTCATCGCCGAGGGCGGCCTCGACGTCTGGCGCACGCCGACGGACTCGACAGGCGCGGTGCTCCCGCGCGTCCTGGACGACGTCCTGCTCGGCGCCGGCGTCGGCCTGCGGACCGTCGTGCTCGGCTACCCGCTGCGCGTCGACTGGGCCGCGCCCTTCGACGGCCGCCGCTTCGGCGACGTCCGCGTCTACGCCTCCATCGGGCTCGACTTCTGAAGCCGCCGGCGCGTCCGGCGTTACCATCCGTTTCCACGTGCCCCGACGACATGGCTGACCGCCCGACCGCCCCGACGACGACCCGCACCGCGCGCCGCAGCCCGTGGGCGTGGGTGCCCTCGCTGTACTACGCCGAGGGTCTGCCGTACGTCGTCGTGATGATCCTGTCGGTCATCCTGTACAAGCGCCTCGGCGTGTCCAACACGGACCTCGCGCTGTACACGTCGTGGCTGTACCTGCCGTGGGTCATCAAGCCGTTCTGGGCGCCGCTCGTCGAGGTCGTCCGCACGAAGCGGCTCTGGATCGTCGCGATGCAGCTCCTGATCGGGGCCGGGCTCGCCGGCGTCGCCCTCACGATCCCGACCGAGCCCTTCTTCCAGTACACGCTGGCCTTCCTGTGGCTGCTCGCGTTCTCGTCCGCGACCCACGACATCGCCGCCGACGGCTTCTACCTGCTGGCCCTCGACGAGGGCGACCAGTCCTTCTTCGTCGGCATCAGGAGCACGTTCTACCGCGCGGCGATGGTGACGGGCCAGGGCCTGCTCGTCATCCTGGCGGGCTACCTCGAGGTGTCCAGCGGCCTGCCGCCCGCCGACGTTCGCGTCGCTGCCGTCGCGACCGCGCCCGTCCCGGCTGCCCCCGCCGCCGCCGCGCCGGACGTGCTCGCCACGCCGCTGCCGGCCGACACCGTCCGCCTCGCGCCGCGCCTGCCCGCGCCCGCCGCCGCACCCATCGTCGCGGAGGCCGGCCCGCTCCGCATCGTCGTCTCGTCGGACTCGCTCTCGCTCCCGCTCGCTGGTCTCACCCCCGCAGAGGCCGACACGATCAAGACGCAGGCGCACGCCGCCAACATCGCGTCGGGCCACATCCCGCCGCCCGAGACGCCCGCAACGGAGGCCGACGGCGGGCCGTCGTGGTGGAGCCGGACGATCTCGACGCCGCTCGGCGCCTTCCTCACCCGGACCGTCGGGCAGCAGCCGACCGAGGCGGCGTCCGCGACGCGCGTCGGGGCCGTCGGGTCGGTCGAGGTGCGCCTCTCGGGCCCGCCGCCGGACGGCCAGGAGCAGGTCGTCAACCTCGCCCTGGGCGACGGCGCCAAGGAGGTGACGATCGCCGAAGGCGAGCGCCTCACGTTCACCGACGCCAACTGGGACCAGCCCGCCCGCGTCGTCTTCGCCGTGGACCCGAAGCTCGCCGCGCCCGCGACGGCCACGTTCCGCGCCACGTCCGGCGACCTGCGCTTCGCGTGGGCGATGACGTTCTGGGTCCTCGCCGGCCTGTTCGTCCTCTTCGGGCTGCTGCACCAGGCCGTGCTGCCGCGCCCCGTCGCGGATGCCCCCCGCGAGGCGCACGGCGCCGGGCTCGTCGCCTACCTCGGCTTCCTCGTCGTGTTCGTGCCCCTCCTGATCGTGCTCATCGTGCCGATGCTGCTCTGGGGACTGATCGGGCCGCTCGTCGGCCGCCGCGAGGCCCCGTGGGGGCGCATCGTGGCCGCGCTGCCGTTCGCGAGGTCCGAGTTCTCGGACCCGATCGTGACCTTCTTCGCCAAGCCCGGCGTGAGCGTCGCGATCGCCTTCATCCTGCTGTACCGCTTCGCCGAGGCGCAGCTCGGCAAGATGGCGAGCCCGTTCCTGCTGGACGTCCGCGAGGCCGGCGGGCTGGCCCTGACGACGGGCCAGGTCGGGTTCGTCTACGGGACGGTCGGGCTGCTGTGCCTGACGCTCGGCGGCATCCTCGGCGGCGTCCTGACGTCGCGCGACGGGCTCCGGCGCTGGTTCTGGCCGATGGTCCTGGCGATCAACCTGCCCAACGCGGTCTACATCTACCTCTCGGCCGTCCGCCCGGAGAGCCTGTTCGCCGTCAACGTCGCCGTCGCGATCGAGCAGTTCGGCTACGGCTTCGGCTTCACGGCCTTCCTGCTCGTCCTCATCCACTTCGCCGACGGGCCCTACAAGACGGCCCACTACGCCATCGCGACGGGCTTCATGGCGCTCGGCATGATGATCCCGGGCATGTTCTCGGGCTGGCTCGAGGAGATCCTCGGCTACGAGCGCTTCTTCGTCTGGGTCGTCATCGCGACGATCCCGAGCTTCCTCGTCGCCGCCCTCGTCACGTTCCCCGCGGACTTCGGCAAGAAGACGGACGCGGTGGAAGACGCCGAAGCATCGACGACGGACGGCGCGGCCATCGAAGCGTGAGCATCGGGTTACTTGGTACGGGGTTCAGGGTACCTCGTACCGAGTCCTACGAACGAGCTCAGCTGAACCAGCCGGACACGACGAGGACGTCGTAGACGGCGTGCGTCCACGCCGCGACGGCGAAGCCGCGCACGAGGAAGACACCGTTGAGGGCCAGCCCGAACAGGAAGCGGAACGTGAACGCGGACAGCGTGAACGCCTCGCCGTACGGCCCCAGGTGGTGGACCGCGCTGAACACGAGCGCGCCGACGACGGCCGCAATCAGCAGCGCGCGGCTCGGCTCCAGCTTGACCGCGCGCCGCAGCCCCCACGCCAGCCCGCCGACGAGCAGGACGCGGAACACGAGCTCCTCGTAGAGCCCGGCCCCGATCGAGAGCGCGAGCTGCATCCCGAGCCCGCCCGGCACGCCCTGCAGCATCGCCGCGGGCCACAGCACGCGCCCGAAAATGGCCCCGGTGACGCCGCCGACGACCGCCGCGAGCACGAGCGCATACACCAGCGCCTCGCCCACGATGGCCGCGAAATACCACGGCTTCAGGACGGGCCGCCGCGCCCGCTCCGCGACGAAGATGCCGATCCCGACGAGCGCGACGACGCCCGTCACCGCCAGCCACCCCGCCACGCCGACGCTCGCGAGGATGTTTTTGAGCCACACGTCCGCCCCGACGCGAACCTGTACCGGGTTGCCGGCGCCGTTGGCGATCAGCACGCCGGCCTCGTAGAGCACGAACAGCGGCAGCGCGGCGAGGAAGCCGGCCGTCGGCGTGCGGGTGGCGGCGAGATAGCCGGCCGGGCGCACGGGGGCGTCTGGCAGAGGCGGCGTGGCGGGGTGGCCCGCCGAGCGGTCGACCTCGGCGGCGAGGCGGGCAATCTCGTCCGAAGGCGACGTCATCGGGGCGACGGTGGTGCGCGACGCCGTACGGCGCGCCGCGCCATCAGGTTCACCTCACGACGACGATCCGCTGCACGGCCGTCGCGTTCGTGCCGGTCGCGCGGACGGCGTACGTCCCGGGTGCGAGGCGCGCCGCGTCGACCGCGATCTCGGCCCGGCCGCCGGCCGGCACGTCGGCGTCGAACAGAGTCGCGACGGTGCGGCCGAGGGCGTCGACGAGGACGGCCGTGAGGCGGCCGCCGGGCGCGCCGCTGATCGCGAGGCGCGTCGGGCCGGACGTCGGGTTCGGGGACGGCGCGGCGAGGGCGAATGCGCCCGGTGCTGCTGGCTCCGAGGCCGTTGCGCCGCGCGAGAGGACGAGTTGGAAGCGCTCGGCCCAGTCGGTCGCATCTGCGGAGAACGTGTAGTCGGCGGCCGTGGTGAGATCGGTGACGGCGCCGGTCGCGAGGTCGCGGAGCGTCGCGGTCCAGCCCGTCGCGATCCGGTGCTCGTCCCAGCGGAGCGTGAACGTGCCCGCCTCGCTCGCCGAGAACGCGACCGGCACGACGGCCGGAACGAGCGGGAGCGCGGCGACGCTGCGGCGCTCGCCGGCGTCGACGGGCGCGACGAGGACGACGGGCCCGGCCGGCGGCGTGAGCTTCGCCACGTCGTCGCGGTCTGCTCCGACGGCCGCGCCGTCGCTGAGGCGAACCGTCGCGGCGTGGTCCGCGACGCGCGTGCCCGAGGCCGTCGTGCCGTCGAGCGTGAAACGGACGGCGAGCGCGTCGGGCGCGCCGCGGCCGTAGAACGTGGCGTCGGTCGGCACGGTGGCGGCGATGGCGTACGTCAGCGTCGGGTCAACGCCCGGTGCGAGGCCGGTGACGCTCGCGAAGAAGCCCTGCCACTGCGCGGCGACGTCGGACGTGCCGCTCATCGGGTTGGACTGGAACAGCGTGACGTAGGTCGGCGCCGTCGTGGCCGTGCCCGGGTCGTAGGCCTGGACGGCCGTCGTGACCGCCCCCGCCGGGGACGTAATCCCCGAGACGGCGAAGGACGTCGCGAACGGGTTGCCCGCCATGACGTAGTCGTCCGCCGTGCGCGCGAACGTCCGCGAGACGTCGGCTATGGGAGCAGCACCGTAGCCGTAGAGCGAGACGCCGCGCAGGTCGCGCGAGACGCTCGTCCCGCCGCCTGCGCCGGCCGGGTTCGGCGTGATGTCCTGGTCGTAGAAGAGCCAGAAGAAGCCGCGGCCGGGCTCGATGGCGGTGCCCGTCGCCGCGGGCGGCGTGTAGCGCGGGTCGGTCGGGCCGGTGTACGTCGTGAAGAGGTTGGGCGCGGCGAGCGGGTACTGCGGCTGCGCGTTGCCCGCCCCGGCCGGAATGCCCTGGACGAGGTTGACGGCCGCGAGCGTGCCCGCCGTCACGCCCGCGACGGGCGCGGAGAGCAGGCGGTAGCCGGGCGCGTCCGAGACGTCGAGCTGCGCGACGACGTTCAGCGGCGTGATGACGAGCTGGAAGCGCGAGACCCAGTCCGGCAGCGCCGCCGAGGTGAAGGCGTAGGACGTCTGCTGGCGCAGGTTGATGACGGCGCCGGTCACGTAGTCGCGGAGATAGGCGGTCCAGCCCGTCGGCAGCTGGTCCGGCCCGTTCCAGCGGACCGTGAACGAGCCCGCGTGCGTCGTGTAGAAGTCGACCGGGACCGAGACGGGGGCGGTGAGCACGCCCGGCGAGCCGTCCGGCAGCGAGTTGACGCTGAGGCGGTACGGCTGCCCGTTGCGCTCGCCGACGGGCGCGAGCAGGGCGTACGTGGACGCAAACGGGTACAGCTTCGAGGCGTCGTTCGGGTCGAAGCCGGTCTGCGCGTCGGGCAGCAGGCGCACGTAGGCCGCCTCGTCGGCGACGTTGGTGCCGTTCGAGGCGACGCCGGAGAGCCTGAGCTGGACGAACGGGACGGCGCTGGCCGGGAGCGCCACGAGGGCGAGCGCGAGCGCGAGGAGCAGACGGGTCATTGGGGAGCGGGACGCCGCAGGTAGCGGTTGACGCGGGTGCAACTCGGCCTGCTGGCCCCTCACCCTGTCCCTCTCCCGAGGGAGAGGGGACGTCGTAGAAATGTGTGCGTGTGAGTCGCGCGCGCGGAGGCCGCGGATCAGGGGATCTGGCGGAGCTCGACGCGGCGGGCCGCATTGGGGTCGAGCTCGAGCGCGGTCGCGGCGGCGGCCGAGAGCTCGACGAGGTAGGCGCGGCTCACCGGCCCGCGGTCCGCGACGCGGACGAACGTGCTGCGGCCCGAGGCCGGGTTGGTCACGAGCAGGATCGTCCCGAGCGGCAGGTCGCGGTGGCTCGCCGTGAGCGCGAGCGGGTCGTACGCCTCGCCCGAGGCAGTCGGGCGGCCCGAGAGAACGTCCGGGTAGACGAGCGCCAGCCCGGCCTCCGAGGGGTCGGGCAGCTGGCGCGACGCCGCCCACGACGGGTCTACGGGCGCGGGCAGGTACAGCAGCGAGCCCGGCACGAGCGGCGCCGTCGAGAGCGCGTTCTGGCCGATCAGGGCGTCGACCGAAAAGCCGTAGGCGGCGGCGATGCCGAAGAGCGTCTCGCCGGGCTCGACGAAGTGGATGAGGTCCGCCGGGACCGTCGTGTCGGTCGTGGACCACTGGCGCGGCGGCGCGCGGCGGACGGGCTCGGGCCGCGCCGGCGCGGCCGTGGACGGCGTCGTGACGCGCGCGGGGCCGTTGGGCAGGCTGGACGGGGGCGGCGTGTTCACCGCGACGCCGCCCGAGATCGGCGGCGTGACCCCCGCCGCGGGCACGACGATCAGGCGCTGCCCGAGCTGGATCGCGTCGCCGGTAAGGCCGTTGAGGCGGCGGACCTCGGCGACGGACATGCCGTAGCGCTGCGCGATCCGGAAGAGCGTGTCGTTGGACTGGACGACGTGCGTCACGGCCCCGGCTGGCGGTGCAGGCGCGGTCGGCGGGGCAGCGGGAGCGGATGGGCGGCCCGTCGCGGGCGGCAGGCTGGCGCTCGGTGCCGTCGGCGCCTGAGCGGGGCCGCCGGGAATGGACGGCGGGCCCATCGCCGGGCGCGGCGCCGGCACCGCCACCCGGTCCGACAGCCGCAGCGTCTGGCCGACCGAGATCACGTCGTCCACGACGCCCGGGTTGAGCCGCCGCAGGAGGTCGACGGTCATGTTGCTCGCGCGCGAGATGCGGTAGAGCGTGTCGCCGGGCTGGACGACGTAGAGCTCGCCCGAACGCTGGGCGTGCGGCGCGGCCACCGTGGCGAGCACGGCGAACGCGAGCAGGAGGAGGCGTCGGATCATGGCGTCAGAGGTCGTCGTCGTCGAGGAGGGCGCGCTGGAGTTCGGAGCGGGCGTGGGTGTCGCCGGCGGCCGTCGCGGCGGCGATGCCGGCCGTGTAGGCGGCGTGGGCGTCGTCCGGGCGGCCGAGGCGCCGATAGGCTGCGCCGAGGTGGTAGTACGTCCCGACGTAGCCCGGCTGGTCGCGGACGAGCGCGGCGAAGGCGTCGGCGGCCTCAACGTCGCGGCCGTGCGTGGCGTATTCCTGCGCGATCGCGAAGCGCGTGAACGCATCGTCGGGGTCGTCGCGGAGAAAGTCGAGCAGGGCGGCGAGGCGGTCCATAGCGCGCAAAGATAGGGGAGCACGGAGCGGGGAGCGGCCAGCGGGGGAAATGCGGCTGACGGCAACGCGGGGGCTTTCCCGGCTCGCCGCTCCCTGCTCGCCCTTACCAGCCGCCGCCCGCGCCGCCGCCGCCGAAGCTGCCGCCGCCGAAGCCGCCGAATCCACCACCACCTCCACCGAAGCCGCCTCCGCCGAAGCCGCCCCCGCCTCCACCGAAGCCCCCCCCGAACCCGCCGGTCGGGATGAACACGATGCCACCGCCCCGGCGGCGGCGTCCGCCGCGGCCCGGCCCGCCCGTCATGCCGCCCTTGCTCCTGGACGACATCACGATGAGGAAGACGAACAGGATGAGCAGGCAGCACACGAGCGTCTCGACGTCGCCGGGGTCGCCGGCGCCCTGCGCGGGCGCGGTGAACTCGCCCGAGAGCGCGGCCGCGATCGCGTCGGTCGCGCGGTCGAGGCCGTCGTAGAAGCGGCCCTCGCGGAAGCGGGGCACGATGATCTCGCGGACGATCGTCGCCGCGACGGCGTCCGTCAACCCGCCCTCGGCGCCGTAGCCGGTCGCGATGTAGACCTGGCGGTCCTCCATCGCCGCGAGCAGCACGACGCCGTTGTTGGTCCCGCGCTGCCCGACGCCCCACGCGCGCCCGAGCTCGGTCGCGTACTCGTTGGGCTCGATCCCGTCCGTCGTGTTGACGATGACGACGGCGACCTGCGTGCCCGTCGAGTCGTCGAGGGCGACGAGCTTGCGCTCGAGCGCGTCCGCCTCGGCCGGCGCGAGCAGGCCCGTGAGGTCGTTGACGAGGCGCGGCGGGCTCGGCCGCGGCGGCAGCGCCTGCGCGACTGTCGCGGACTGAGCCGCAGCCGGCGCGACCGCCACGTGGGCAGCCGCGCCGACGAGCACGAGAACAGCGAGGAGGCCGGAGCGCACGGGTGCCGCCTAGTTGTCGAAGTTGATCTGCGGCGCGCGCTCGGCGCCCGCGTCGGCGGCGAAGGGCTCGCGGGCGTGGATACCGGCGATGCCCGCGACGATGTTCGTCGGGAACGTCCGGATGCGCGCGTTGAGGCCGCCGACGGCCTGGTTGTAGTCGCGGCGGGCCGTCGCGATGCGGTTCTCCGTGCCCTCGACCTGGCTCTGGAGGTTCAGGAAGCCCTGGTTGGTCTGGAGCGTCGGGTAGGCCTCGGCGGTCGCGAGGAGGCGGCCGAAGGACTGGCCGAGCGCGGCCTGCGCCTGCTGGTACTGCGCCACCTTGGCCGGGTCGTCAAGGTCGGCGGCCGTGATGGTGATCGACGTCGCGCGGCTGCGGGCCTCGATGACGTTCTGGAGCGTCTCGCTCTCGAAGTCCGCCTGCCCGCGCACGATGGCGACGGCCTGCTGGACGAAGTCCGCCCGGCGCTGGTACTGCGTCTGGACGTCGGACCACGCGGTGGTCACGGCCGTGTCCTGCTGGACGAGGCTGTTGTAGCTGCCGCAGCCCGCGCAGCCGGCGAAGCCGACGACGAGGAGCACGACGAGGAGGACGATGGCACCGGTGCTTCGCATGGGAGTCGGGCGAGGGTCAGAGGGAGGCCGCACGATACGGCAGCGGCCGCACACAGGATGCACGGCCGCCACAGCGAGGCGTCGTTAGAGCGACGCGCCGGTCTCGACGAGGAACGTCACCTTGCAGTGGACGCGGAACTTGCCCGCATCAGCCTCACCGGGCTCGTAGATGAAGTCCTCGACGAAGACGGACTGGACGCCGCGGACGGAGGCGGCGACCTCCTTGTAGGCGTTGCGAACGGCGTCGTCGAAGCTGGTGTCGGAGACAGCGGAGACCTCGATGATCTTGGCGATAGACATGATAGAAGCGGGGTGTTGAGAGAGGATCCGGCGCGGGCCGGCTGAGAGGTCTACGCAGTCGGTTCCGTGTGGGTCCGCAGTCGGACCGGAACGCGCGCGCGGGCGTTGACGCCGGCCACACACCGCGTCTCCGATGACCACGATCCCGACGGCGGGGCTCTGCCTCGCGCTCCTCGCCCTGCTCGGAGGCTGCTCGGATCCCGAACCCGTCCAGACCATCGAGGGCATCTCGCCGGAGCAGAACGGCTCGCTCCAGCCCGACGCCACGACGAACCCCGGTGGCGACCTCATGCCGGAGCAGCAGCAGAACCCGAACGCGACGCTCGAGCCGGACGCGACGCTCCAGCCCGACACGACGTCCGTCCGGTGACGCAGAACGCTCCGACCGCCACCCGGCGCGGGCCGGGTGCGTGGTGGCTCGCGTTCGCCCTCGGCCACGCGCGCGACGCCGACCGCCGCGCCTACGGCGAGCGCAAGCGCGCCCTGCTCGGCGGCCTCGGGCGAGACGTCATCGAGATCGGGGCGGGCGTCGGGGTGAACGCCGAGTACCTCGGCGCGGGCACGCGCTGGCACGTCGTGGAGCCGAACGGCTTCATGCACGCCGGCCTGCGCCGCGCCGCAGACGCGCACGGCCTCGTGCTGGACCTCGCCCCGGGCACGGCCGAAGCGCTCCCCTTCCCCGACGCGTCGGCCGACGCCGTCGTCTCGACGCTCGTCCTGTGCTCGGTCTCGGACCCCGCCGCCGCGCTCGCGGAGGCGCTGCGCGTGCTCCGCCCGGGCGGCCGGTTCGTGTTCGTCGAGCACGTCGCCGCCGAGCCCGGCTCATTCCTGCGCCGGCTTCAGCGCGCGCTCCGCGCCCCGTGGGGCGTCGTCGCGGACGGCTGCCGGCCGGACCGCGACACCGAAGCGCTCATCCGCATCGCCGGCTTCGCAGACGTCACTCTCGAGCGGTTCCGCGTGCCGCTCGGGCTCGTCGCCCCACACATCGCCGGCGTGGCGACGGCAGCGGTTTGAGGTACGAAGCTCTCCGACTCCAGACCTCGAACCTGCCTTATCCCTGCCGGCTCGGCACGAGGCCGACGGGCGTCTGCACGACGGCGTCGCTCTCGACGCCCGTCGGTGCGGCGTCGACATTCTCGACGGGCTCGCTGGCGAAGCGGTAGGGCGGCGCCGTCGGCGCGTAACGGGCGAGGTGCGCGGGCAGGCCGCGCCCGCCAGCCGAATGGAAGCCGCCGTTGACGTGGACGACGAGCGGGCGCTCGCCCGCCGCGCCGCCGCGCAGCGCCTCGGCTGTGCGGTACGCCATCGAGGCGTCGCGGAGGTTCTGGGCACCGAGCATGCCGCCAATCCCGGGACCGGCGTGACCGCCCATCGCCTCGGCGAAGGCGGCCGACATTCCATCCGACGCGGGGACGACGGGCAGCGGTGGCAGCGTCGCGAGGGACGCCGAGGACAGGCCAGCGAGATCGCCCCCGCGTCCGACAGCGCGGACGTAGCGGACGGGCGCGTTCCCGGCAACGACGCGCATCCCGTTCGCCTTCGCGAACTCGACGAGCGGGCGGTAGTCGGTGGCGTAGTTCTGCCACGGGCGCGCAGCCTCGAGGAAGTCGCGCTCGGAGATCTGGCTCGCGAGGTACTCGTCGAGGACGGTCTGGACGTCGGCCTCGAACATCTCGAGCGCGAGCACGACGGGCCGGCCGGCGGCGCGCACGTGCAGGCCCTGCAGGATGGCGAGTTCGACGGCGTGGCCCGTCGGGTCGTCGTGGATCTCGCCGACGAAGACGACGTC
>JBBSUZ010000023.1:0-17698 GCA_038233965.1 Rhodothermales bacterium
GAAGGATCTCTGCCGAGCGTATGGCCCAGGTCTATGCGCTGTCAGGTGGCTGTGCTCGGCAGAGATCCTTCGACTGCGCTCGCCTGCGGCTCGCTTCGCTCAGGATGACGGGGGTAAGCACATTCGCCAAACAGTTTCTGACGCCTGCATGTGGCGCGTCACCATGCAGCGGCGCCCGCCCCGAGACCGGAGCGGGCGCGACTCGTCGAGGCGACGTGTCCGGCCGAGCGTCGGCTAGTACATGCGGCGGTTGGCCCGCCGCGCCTTCTTGTAGGCCTCCTTGCGCTCGAGGCGCTTGGTCTCGGAGGGCTTCGTGAAGGCCATGTTCTCGCGGAACGTGCGGAGCGTGCGCGCGCGGTTGACGACGCGCTTGAACCGGCGCAGGGCGCGGTCGATCGACTCTTTGTCGCGAACTTTGATGCCGACGGACAAGGGGGTTACCTCAGATGGTGAGCAGCAGGACGGTGCAGGGGACGGGACCGACCGCTGCGAAGCCCGGAAATCTACACGGCGCCGGGCGCCGGGCCAACCCCGAAACCTGCATCGGCGTGTGAAAACGGGGGCAAGGCACGGCGGTTGAATTTCGGTGGGGCCTTTACCAGAGGTGTGCGTCGGCCGATCCCGTCTCCAGATCTCCCCGGCTCCGATGGCCTCCGACTCGACCTCTACCGCACTCGACAAGGCTTCCAAGTCGTTCTCCGATGCGGAGGAGGGCGCGCAGAAACGGTTCAACATTATGGCCGGCGGTGGCCTGCTCGTCGTGCTCGTGCTGGCCTTCTTCGCCCTCTCAGGCGGGTCGGACGACGCCGGGGCCGCTCCCGCGACCGAGGCCGCCGCCGCCGCCGCCGAGCCCGCACCGGGCGCGCAACCGGCTCCTGCCGAACCCGCGCCAGACGTCGCGGCTGCGCCGCCCGGCGTCTCGGGCGGCGGCGGCGGAGCCGGGTTCTCGGGCAGCGGAGGCCGCCCGACCAGCGGTGCCGGCAGCACGACCACCTCGCGGCTGGCAGCGGTGCGCGACGCGGCGCGGGCAGTTGCGTCCGGGTTCACGCGGGAGCGCGGCGCCTCGCTCGGCCTCTCGCCGCGCGCTGCCTCCGCCTTCGCCGACAGCGCCGCCGGCCGGCGGGGTGCGTCCGCTGCCGCTTCTGCCGCCGCTCCGACGAGCGGCCCCGCGACCGTCGGGCGGGCGACGACGCTGATGAGCGGGCCGGGCTCCGGCACCGTGCTCGTCGCCGTCCCGAGCGGGACGCGGCTCTCGATCAGCGGATGCGCGCCGTCCAGCGGCGGCACGTGGTGCCGCGCCTCGCACGGCGGCTTCTCGGGCTGGGTGCTGCAGAGCGACATCGGTCGCTGAGGGCTTGGCCGGACGCCACGCCGTGCCTAGGTTCGGCACCCCACGCCGGACGTTCCCCCGATGATGCTCTGCCCCCTGTGCGGCCGCTCGTACGAGGCCGGCACGCTCTTCTGCATGACCGACGGCACGCCGCTCGTCGGCGACTCGACGGCCGGCCCGCCGCCCTCGGCGAGCAGCGAGCTGGACCGGCTGCTCGCCGATCCGCCCTCGGCCTATACGCCGGCACACGTCCCGTCGGGTGTGCCGGCGACGCCGGTGCCGGATCCGCCCGCGCGGAACGGCGGGCTCATCGCCGTCGTCGCGCTGCTCGGCGTGCTCGTCGTCGGGATGCTCGGCTACATGCTGTGGCAACAGAAGCAGACGTCCGACGCGGCCGCGGACCGCGCGGCACAGGCCGAGACGCGTGCGGACGAGGCACAGCGCACCGCCGATGCCGCCACCAACGCCGCCGCCGACGCCGCGTTTCAGGCCCGCGAGGCTGCCGAGCAAGCGCAGATGCAGAGCGCCAGAAGCGACGCCAGCTACGGCACGACGGTCTGGGCCAACTCGCCGAACGACGGCTTCCTCGCGCTCCGCTCCGGCCCGGGCACCTCGCGCGGCTCGCGCCTGCTCAAAATTCCCCACGGCCAGCCGCTCACGCTGGGCGACTGCAACTCTCCGATCACGTCCCCCGGCGGCCGCTACGGCTCGTGGTGCCGCGCCTCCTACAACGGCACCGCGGGATGGGTCTTCGACGCCTTCGTGACCCGATGACCGACGCCCTCGTTTGCCCGACCTGCGGCCGCCGCTACGTCGCCGGCTCGCGCTACTGCTCCACCGACGGCACGCCGCTCGTGGACGCGCCCGCGACGGGCCAGCAGGACGCGGCCTCGTCGCGGGCGTCCGTGCGGCCGACCTACGAGTCTGCCTCGAGCGAGCTCGACGCGCTGCTCACGGCCGGGCGCACGCTGACGCCGCCGCCGGCGGTCCGCTACGCGCAGCCGCACACGCCGGCCGCGGTTCAGCCGCCCATGCCGGCGCACGCGTCGGTACCGCTCACGCCCGTGCCCGACCCGCCGAAGCGGTCGCGCGGCCTCTGGATCGGCCTCGTCGTCGTGCTCATTCTCGCCGCGGCCGGCGCGGTCGCGTACGTCCGCCTGGGCCCGAGCGCGCTCGAGCGCGAGGCCTACGACGCCATCGCCTCCGGCGACCTCGTCTCGCCTGCCCGGGCCAACGCCTACGACTATTCGCAGCGGCTCGCGCTTCAGCACCCCGGCAGCGGTGCCGCCGAGCGCGTCGGGGCGCGCGCCTTCCCGGCCCTGATCGAGGCCGCGGACGCCTTCTACGCCCGCTTCTACTCGACCTCCGAGGCGAGCAACGCCGACTGGGAACGCACGGCGCGCCTCACCGAGTGGGCCGCCGCCATCGCGCCCGACGACGCGCACGTCCGCGCCCGTGCCGCCTATGCGCAGGCCCGCATCGCTGCCCGCACCGGCGACGACGCGGCTGCCCGCGCCGGCTACACGGCTGCGGCCGAGGCGTGGCCCGAGTGGGCGCTGCCGCCGAACAGCCTCGGCCGCGTCTTCGCCGACGCCCGCCAGACGGCCGCCGCGGAGGCGCAGTACCTCACCGCGACGCGGCTGGACCCGCAGTGGCCCTTCCCGCTCTCCAACCTCGGCGCGCTCTATCTCCGCTCGAACCGCTACGACGACGCGGCCGACGTCCTCGCCCGGGCCGTCCGCTTGGACGCGGCGCGCGCGGCACCGCACGCCATGCTCGCGCGCGCGCTCGCCGGCCAGGGCCAGTACACCGAGGCCGTCGCCCAAGCCCGAGCCGCGCTCGACCGCGACCCCGCCGGCGCCTCCGGCTTCAACGCGCGCACCCTCCGCCGCGACATCGGCCAGTGGGAGCTGCTCGCCCAGGGCTACACCGACTGGGACGGCGACGGCGTCGTCGAGCCGGACGACCCGTACACTGGCATGTAGGTGATCTACAGCACGCATTGATGTCTGACACGCTCATCCTCGCGACGCGCAACCCGGGCAAGGTGGCCGAGCTCGACCACCGCCTCGGCGGCCGCTTCCGCCTCGTCTCCGCCGCCGACGTGCCCGGCGCACCGGACGTCGAGGAGACGGCCGCGACGCTCGCGGGCAACGCCATGCTCAAGGCCGTCGCCCTGTTCGCGCACACCGGCCAGCCCGCCCTCGCCGACGACACCGGCCTGCTCGTGGCTGCGCTCGGCGGCGCGCCGGGCGTCCACTCGGCCCGCTTCGCCGGCCCCGACGCCGACGACGCGGCCAACCGCGCCCGCCTCCTCCGCGACCTCGACGGCGTGCAGGACCGCTCGGCGCGCTTCGAGACCGTCCTCGCCCTCGCCGACGGCGGCGGCGTCCGCCTCGTCACCGGCGTCTGCACCGGCACCATCCTCGACGCCGAGCGCGGGCAGGGCGGCTTCGGCTACGACGCCCTCTTCGTCCCGGACGACGGCCCCGACGGCGGACCCGGCGACGGCCGCACCTTCGCCGAGATGTCCACGGCCGAGAAGGGCCGCATCAGCCACCGCGCCCGCGCCCTCGACGCCTTCGCCGCCGCCCTGTGACCCGCCTCAGCGTCAACCTCAACAAGGTGGCCCTGCTGCGCAACGCGCGTGGCGGCGGCCGACCGGACCTGCTGCACCTCGCCGGCGTCTGCCTCGACGCCGGGGCCGCCGGCCTGACGCTGCACCCGCGCCCCGACGGCCGCCACGCCCGCGCCGACGACGTCCGGGACCTCGCCGCGCTCGCCCGGGCGCGCGGCGCCGAGATGAACGTCGAGGGCAACCCGTTCGAGGGGCCCGGCCGGACCGGCGGCTACGACTTCCCCGGCTTCGAGGCGCTCGTGGTCGAGACGCGGCCCGACCAGGCGACGCTCGTCCCCGACGCCGCCGGCCAGCTCACGTCGGACCACGGCTTCGCCGTCGGCGCCGACGGCGCGTTTCGCGATGCGGCGCGCCTCGCGCCCGTCATCCGGCGGCTTCAGGCGGCGGGCTGCCGCGTGAGCCTCTTCGTCGACGCCGACGTGCGCGACGTGCGGGCGGCGCAGGCGGTCGGGGCGGACCGCGTCGAGCTCTACACCGGGCCGTACGCGCACGGCGACAGCGGCGCGCTCGACGCCTGTGCCGCGGCGGCGGCCGAGGCGCGCGCGCTCGGGCTCGGCCTCAACGCCGGCCACGACCTCGACCTCGTCAACCTCGGCCCGCTCCTCGCGGCGGCGCGCGCGGCCACCGCTCGCGGTATCGACGAGGTCTCGATCGGGCAGGCGCTCGTCGCCGACGCGCTCGAGCGCGGGCTCGCGGCGACGGTCGCAGCCTACGTCGCCCTCTGCCTGGCAGAGAGCCGTTAGGAACTGCGTTGCGGTAGAAACGGACCGTTCGGCAGGGGCGGGCGGGTGCCTTCGGCCGGGCCTGTGGGCATGGTATGTGTGTACAGCGTCGCGCCCGCGTTCCATTTCGGGGCACGGCTGAGCGGCGCGCGGCACTCGGAGCGCACGGCACAAAGACTGCACGGCACCGGCGACGCCCACTTTCCGACCGATGCAGCAAACCATGCTCGCGCTCTGCGCCGTCGCCGTGTTCTCGATCTACGCGCTCAACAGCACGCGGGACGAGGCCGCGATGGAGATGCGCGCGGTGACGTCCGAAGGCGAGCGCGCCGCCGAGTCCGTCGCCCGCGACCGCCTCGCCATGTTCGAGCGCCTCGCCTTCGACGAGCAGGACATCGGGCGCACGTCCGGCGTCCGCATCACCCCGCCGACGTCCCTGGCCGGCCCCGACGACGGCGAGACGGACATGGCCAGCTTCGACGACCTCGACGACCTCAACCGCTTCGCCGAGCAGCGCGCGGCCGACGCCGTCGGCGGGGCGGGGACGCTGCTCTTCGACGTCACCTACGCCGTGCGCTACGTCGTCCCGGCGTCGCTCGCGGTCTCGGCCGTGCCGACGCTCGCGAAGGAGGTCACGGTGACCGTGGTCGAGGTGCCGTCGGCGACGACGCGCGGGCGGCCTCAGGTGCGCGCGACGCTCCGCAAGGTGTTCACCCCGGCCGGGATGGCCTCTTTCCGCTGACCCGATGTCTGCCATCTTCGACCACCTCATCGCCATTATCGTCGGGGCCGTGCTCGTCGGGGCGCTGCTGTTCGTGCAGATGCGCCGCCAGGAGGCCGCCATCGAGACGACCGTCCGCAACCGCGTCGAGTGGCAGGCCAACGAGTTCCTCTCGGCCTTCCAGCGCGACGTCGAGAACATGCGGACGGTCGCGCAGACGCAGCACGCGTTCGGCTTCGACCGCTACCGCATCCTGCGCGAGACCGGCACGGACGGCACGACCTACACGTCGCAGTTCACCTTCCCGACGCTCGCCGACCCGGACATGGGCCCGGCCTCGCCCGTCGCGATCGTGAGCTACGAGATGGCCCCGACCGGCCAGACCGTCCGCGTGGGCACGGTCAACCGCCCGACGTACGCCGTCACCCGCTACGAGTACCGCCGCGGCGGGACGGTCCGCCCGACCGGCGGCGCCGTCGGCGTGCTCGAGCTCAACGTGATCGCGCTGCTCGGCGACGGGAGCGAGCAGTCCGACGGCGTCACCACCCGCAGCGACGTCGCGGCGCAGGTCAAGGTGTCGGCCGTCTCGGCGGCTCCGATCGGGACGCGGCGCACATCGGACCAGCGCACGACGACGATGCAGAACGCCGTGCGCCGCGCGGGGACGGTGCGCGTGCTCTCGGCGACGGCGCGTGAGGGCCTGCCGCCGGTCGAGCCCGGCCCGGCCGTCGTGCCGACGTTCCCGATGGACCCGCCGGCACCGCCGCCGCCGCCGCCGACGCCCGTCCCGACCGGCGGCACCAACGGCAACAGCACGCCGCCGCCGCCGCCGCCACCCCCACCGCCGTCGTCGGGCGGTGGCACCGTCAAGCCGACACCGCCGCCACCGCCGCCGCCGGGGCCGCCGCCGCCGCCGCCCGGCCGCCAGATCTGATCCACCGCTTCCTCCCGACCCCGACGCGGCTCGCCGCACCCCTCCCATGGGCAGACTCACATTGATGATCGTCGCCGCCGCCGTCCTCGGCGGGGCCACGCTCAAGCTCGGCATGAACCTCATCGCCGGCGACACGGCCTCGGGCCGCTCCGAGGCGCAGGCCGACGTGCTCGCGCGCCAGATCGCGGAGACCGGCCAGAGCCTCGTCCTCGCGTCGATGGTCGGCGAGGAGGGCTTCGTGGACCCCGGCGTGACCGGCTGCCCCGACCCCGGCACGGCGGGCTGCACCTACGACGGGGGCACGTTCACCGTCGCCTCGGTCCGCTCGGCGGACAACCGCGAGGTGACCGTGACCGTCAAGGGCCGCTTCGGCGGGGCCGCCCACACCGTCGTGAGCACGTACTCCTTCGACCCGATGGAGTACCCCGGCCCGATCTGGCTCGACGTGCCCTACGCCACGGCCGCGGTCGCCAACGGCGCCCGCGTCTCGGGCACGGCCTCGGACCACCCGTCGCGGTACGACTCGCGCAAGTTCGACGACATCGGCCTCGCCTCGATCGGCCTCAACCGCGGCACGATGGCCAGCGCGATCGCCGGCCAGCTGAGCATCGCGCAGGGCGCCCTCAACGTGCCCACCCCGGCCAGCTGGGAGGCCCGCCCGGGCCAGTCCGGCCCGCTCCTCGAGGACCTCAGCAAGCGCAACGACGTCGTCGACGCCGAGGGCCTCTACCAGTCCGCCGTCGCCGCGATGGCGGCCGGCGACGTCACCTTCGCCACGGCCAAGACCGTCACCGGCACGCAGACGTGGGGCGCGCGGGACGGCGTCACCCGCGTCCGGGGCGCGCTGACCGTCAACGGGACGCTGCGCGGCTCGGGCATCCTCATCGTCGAGGGCCCGTTCGTCGTGCCGGCCAACCGGACGTTTACGTGGGACGGCATCGTGATCGTCCGCGACGACCGCCAGCTGCTGCCCGTGCAGCTGCTCGGCAACGCCGACATCACCGGCGGCCTCATCGTGGCGCAGAACGCACTCCCGCCGGGTGGCCACATGGACGTCACCGTGATGAACGGCCCGACGGGCATGTCGGCTGCACCGGGCACGCGCCCGAGCCCCAACTGGCCGCTCGCGAGCCCGGTCGACTACCCGTGGTGGGAGCACACGCACCGCTTCGACCTCGAGCCGGTCCGCGCGCCGCGCGGCGGCCACATCGAGTTCGCCCGCAACGGGCGCGGCTCGCAGGAGGCCGAGACGCAGTTCTGGGCGACGCTGCAGGCGCTCGGCTCCGAGCGCGTCCGCGTCGAGTTCAAGCACCCCGAGTCGCACGGCTTCGCCCGCTACGAGATCGGCCTCGCGTCGGAGCGCGATCCCATCAAGGGGTCGGTGCGCAGCGGCTTCGGCGCGTTCGCGTCCCCGACCAACGCCTTCGCCTCGCGCAGCTTCGCCGCGAACGACCTCCGGACGCTCACGCTCGACGTGCAGAGCCTCCGCGCGCTGCGCCGCCTCTTCGACGGCGAGGGCTCGTGCACCGGCGGCAGCTGGCCGTTCTGCGTCGGCCGCGACTGGAACCGCAGCAGCGCGCTCTCGCTGCGCCTCATCCGCGAGAGCGGCAACAAGACCGTCTACGACGCCGCCGTCTACTGGCACATGGCCAAGGAGGAGCGCGACGCCCACCTCGCCGAGGAGGCCGCGTGGATGGCGAGCATCAGGGGCGGCACGAGCTTCGGCACGCGCTTCGAGATGGGCCCGCAGGCGAGCGTGACGTACAGCCTCGCCACCATCACGCGGCTGGCCGAGAAGGTCGGCTTCGACGGCAACGAGGTGACCCTGCTCGCGTCGTCCAGCGAGCACACCTCGGCGGCCGAGATGCGCGCCCAGTCCGCTGCGAGTGCCGCTATGCCGCCCGCTATGCCGCCACCGGCCGGATATAACCCGCCGAGCGGCTGGAGCCCGTCGTTCTATGTCTGCCACACCAAGTCGGATGGCGAGATCAAGTCCGAGAAGATCAACAGCCGGAATAACTACGAGACCCACGTGACGGGCCACCGCGACCCAGTCCGATCCGGTGGCTCGTGCCGCGACGACTGACGGGCCCGACGCGGGGGCGGCGTAGCTTGGCCGCCCCCGCTCCGAGCCCCGATGACCGACGACGACCGCCCCGACCGCATGCCCACCGATGACGGCGACGGCCCCCTCGACCCCGCCGAGTTCTTCGGCGACGACGACGCGCTCCAGCCCGGCCTCGTGATGACGGGCGAGGTGCCCGAGGGCCACCGCTCGGGCTACGTCGCGCTCGTCGGCGCTCCGAACGTCGGCAAGAGCACGCTCCTCAACCGGCTGCTCGGCACCAAGCTCTCGATCGTCTCGCCGCGGCCGTCCACGACGCGCAACCGCGTGCTCGGCATCCTGTCCTCCGAGGGCACGACGGGCGAGAGCGGCGAGCCGGCCCTGCCGCCGCACCAGCTCGTGCTGCTGGACACGCCCGGCACGGTCCGCCCCAAGTACCGCCTCCACGAGGCGATGATGCGCGACGTCGACCGCTCGCTCGGCGACGCCGACGTCGTGGTGCTCCTCGCCGACGCCGAGGCCCCGCGCATCACGCACGACGCGATGACCGCGCTCGAGCGGGCCGCGCGCCAGCGCTCGCCCGTCATCCTCGCGATCAACAAGACGGACACGCTGCGCTCGGCCGGCGACGCGCTCCCGCTCGTCGAGCCGTACACCGAGGCCTTCGGCCGCGACTTCGACGAGATCGTTCCCATCTCGGCACTCACCGGGCGCGGCGTGGACACGCTGCTGCGGCTCGTGCTGGACCGCGTGCCCATCGGCCCGCCGTACTACCCGCCGGACCAGCTCTCGGAGCACCCCGAGCGCTTCTTCCTCGGCGAGATCGTCCGCGAGGCCATCTTCCACCTCTACCGCGACGAGATCCCGTACTCGACGCAGGCCGTCGTGGTGACGGTCGAGGAGCGCCCCGGCCAGAAGACGCTGGTCGCGGTGGACGTCGTGGTCGAGCGGGACTCGCAGAAGGCGATCCTCGTCGGCAAGGGCGGCAGCGCGCTGAAGCGCCTCGGGACGGCCGCACGCGGCGAGATGGAGGCCTTCCTCGGCCGCGGCGTCTTCCTCAAGCTGTTCGTCAAGACGCGGGCCGACTGGCGCGACCGCGACGGCTACCTCCGCGAGTACGGCTTCGGGAAATAACCGCCAGACAGACGTCGCACCGTCCCCGACGTCGGGGACGGACGACATCCGGGACGGACGACGTCGGGGACGGTGTGGCGGGCGTCGTGCGCGGCACGAGACACCCCGCTGGGGCGTCATCTACGGGGACGCGATCCGCATGCCGAGGCCGTCCGTCACGGCGCGCCGCAGCCCGTCCGGGACGTCCCCGTGGACGAAGAACGCCGCGTTCTCGTGGCGCGTCGGGTACGTCCGCCGCAACTCGGAGAAAGCCGCGGCACGATCGGGCGACGCCATCGCCGCGCGGAAGCGGGCGTCGTCGGCCCACACGTCGTACGCCTGCCGGGCGACGTGCGCGAGCCATGCCGTCGGGTCTGCTGGACCGGGCAGGCGGGCGGCGTCGATGACGTGCTCGGGCGGCGGCGGGGCCGTCCACGGCGCGTCGTCGCGGCCGAGCCAGTCGTGGAGCGCGCGCGCCAGCATCGCCGTCCCGCGCCATTTGCCCTCGGCCGAGTAGCCCGCGATGTGCGGCGTCGCGATGTCCGCCACGGCGACGAGGGCCGGGGCGGGATCGGGCTCGCCGGGCCAGCAGTCCAGCACGAGCGCGCCGAGATGCTCCGAGCGGCGGGCGGCGAGGACCGCCGGACCGTCCGCGACCGGCCCGCGCGCGGCGTTGACGAGGATCGCCCCGGGCCGCACTCGCGCCAGTTCGGGCGCGCCGATGAGCCCGCGCGTCGGCCACCGTCCGGCTTCCGTCAGCGGCGTGTGTAGCGTGACGATGTCCGACGCGTCCAGCACGTCGGCGAGCGGGCGGTAGTCGTGGTCCGTGTGCCCGGCGTCGGCGCGGGGCGGGTCGCAGACGAGCACGACCCGCCCGCGCGCGCGAGCGCGCGGCACGAGCCGCCCGCCGACCGCCCCGGCCCCGACGACGCCGAGCGTCGCGCCCGCCAGGTCGAACCCGGTCGCCTCGGCCACCTCCAGCAGAGACGCAAGGACATACTCGACGACCGACGTCGCGTTCGAGCCCGGCGCCGACGCGAAGGCGACGCCGAGCCGGGCGAGCGCGTCCGGGTCGACGTGGTCCACCCCCGCCGTCGCCGTCCCGACGAAGCGCACGGACGTCCCGCTCAGGAGGGCCGCGTCGACCTGCGTGACGCTGCGGACGAGCAGGACGTCGGCGTCCATCACCTCGGCCTGCGTGATGGCGCGGCCGGGCAGCAGGCGGACCGACCCGAGCGCGCCGAATGCGGCCTCGGCGGCCGGGATGTTGGCGTCGCAGACGATTCGCAGAGGCTGCATGTGAAGTGGCACGAGGCCGGTGTGTGCTGTGGCAAACAGCCCTGGGGTCCTGAAAAGACAGATTCGCGGCTTCGCGGGCTCCTCATGCAACACCTTGCCCCCTGTTGTCCGTTAGAGTCCACCGTGCCCGGCGAGGCACGTCGTTTGCATCTCTTTCAGCATACACACGCCCCCGTTCCGCATCGAGCGACCGCTACCGATTCCGGCCCCCGTTCCCCATGCGGACTCGTTCGCCCGACCCCTGACCGGGTCTGCGGCGGGGGCCTTTCACCAACCGGCACCGGCCATTCTATGAAGAACCTCAAGCAAACGGCCGCGGCGTCCGTCGCCGTCGTCCTGTCCACGCTCCTTCCCGTCCTCACGTTCTTCTTCACGTCGCACACGGCAGACGAACTGGCCGCGAGCCGACTCCCGACGCACGTCGTTTCAGACGCGGTCCCCGCCTTCGATGCGGACCATGTCTCACCCGACGTCCTCTGGCTCGCCCGGTGCGCCTACTCCGAGACGAAGAAGCCGCACGAGCAGGAGCTCGTCGCGTGGGTGATCCGGAACCGCGTCGAAACCGGCTACCGGGGCCAGCGCACCTACGTCGGTGCCGTCACGGACCCGTACCAGTTCAGCGCGTTCAACCCCGGTTCGTCCAAGCGAGCGCTGTACATGAACCTCGGCCCGCACAGCGACTCGCAGGGCTGGCAGCGCGCACTCGAAGTGGCGCACGACGTGTACTACGCGCCCGCCTCGGCGCGCCCGTTCGAGCCCAAGACGCGCCACTTCTACAGTGAGCGCTCGATGGTCGGCGGCGCGGCTCCGACGTGGGCCGTCGGGCACAGCCCGGTACGTCCGGCTGCCCCGCGGATTGATCCGCGGCGGTTCCGGTTCTACTCGGGCGTGGCGGCAGTCGTCCGGCTGTAACCGAGACCGCGTCGCGGTCTCCGGACACGCCCACCGCCCGGCCGTCCGGGCGATCTTGGGGGCACGCCTGCGTCGGGCGTGCCCCCCTTCTTTTGCGCCTCCCGCCGATGAAACCGACCGCCCTCTTTCTTCTCGTCGTCGTCGCCCTGTCGGGCTGCGCGGGCCCGCGCCCGGCCACGCCTATCGGCCCCGGCACCGCCACGCCGGCGCCGGCCGCGCCGCAGACGGCCGCCGCGTTCACGGTCGAGGCCCCGCCCGTCTGGACCGTCCCCGGCATCCGCATCGCGTCGTTCAACGGCGAGTTCCTCTTCGACGGCGAAGGTGACGAGGGGCAGGCGGACTTCCCGTGGAAGGGCGACCCCGACAAGGCGCGCGCCCACCGCGACGCCGTCGGCCGCGTCGTGCGGATGCTGGACGCCGACGTCGTCGTGATGCCCGAGACCGAGAACCTCAACGCGCTCACGCTGATGAACACCGAGTCGCTCGCGGGCATGGGCTACACGCCGTACCTCGTGCCCGGCCAGGACCGCTTCACCGGCCAGAACCTCGGCCTCCTCAGCCGCGTGCCGGTCGACACGACGGGCCGGACCAACGAGCGCGTCGCGGTCGGGGTGACGGACCAGCAGTACGGCGTCTCGAAGAACGTCTTCGCCCGGATGACGCTCGCCGGCATGCCCGTCACCGTCATCGGGGTGCACTTTCTGGCGCAGCCGGACAACCCCGCGCGCCAGCCGCAGCGCGAGGCGCAGGGCGAGATCATCCGCCGCCTCGTCGCGAGCGAGGTCGGCCTCGGCCGCCAGGTCATTGTCATGGGCGACTTCAACGACTTCGACGACGCCGTGCCGGACCGCCGCGGCTCGGTCCCGATCACCAATGTCCTCGCCACGATCAAGCGCGCCGGCGACGGCCCCGCCGACGACCTCGTCAACGTCATCGGCGACGTCCCGCAGGCGTCCCGCTTCACGAGCCTCTACGACCGCAACAACGACGGCGTGATCGGGCCGGACGACCTCTCGGCCATCGACCACATCCTGCTCTCGCCCGCGCTCTACGCGCGCGTCCGCGACGTCCGCTACGTCCACGCCCACGACCCGCGGACGGTGACGGACCACTTCCCGATCGTCGTCACGCTCGAGCCGTAGACAGAGGCGCGTCTGGGGGACCGGCAAGGCGGTGTGCCGGGCGACCCCGCGCGGAATGGAAGCCGGGCCGTCCGAATCCGGCCGCGCGGACGGATCCTCCGGCGGGCCAGGCTCATAAGAGGAGGCCGCTCTCCCCTCCCCTCGATGCCCGACCCGTCTGACGCCTGGACCCGCGCCCTCACCGGCGACCGCGACGCCTTCGAGGAGGCCCTCGCCCCGTATCAGGACACGCTGCTGGAGGCCGCCCGCCGGCAGGTCAGCGTCCAGCGCCAGAGCGGTCAGTTCGCGGCCGACGCCCTCACGCCGGAGGAGCTGACGGGCGAGACGCTCGTCCGCGCCTACGACCGCCGCGAGACGTTCGACGCCGACCGGATGCCGATGCGGACGTGGCTGCTCGGGCTCCAGACGCGCACGCTCGCGCGCCTCGTCCGCGACGAGGCCGAGCACGACGGCCGCACGCCGCTCTCGCTCGACGAGCCCGTCCCGACCGGCGAGGACACCGACGCCGTCGAGGAGGCCTTCTACGAGTTCCGCGAGCCGTTCGACGTCATGACCTACGGCGACCTCGTGCCGGGCACCATCGCCGCCGACGCCGAGCCGGTCGAGCAGGGCACGTCGGACCTCACGAACGACGACGACAACCCCTTCGGGCCGACCGACGGCGAAGGCCCGAACGCGCTCACCGAGGACGCCCGGGCCGACCGCCTCGGCCGCGCGCACCAGGCCGCGCTCCTCCACGACGAGTTCGACCTCTCGCTCCACGAGGTCGCCCGCATTTTCGACGAGTCCCTCAAGGACACCGCCGAGAACGTCAACGCGGCCCGCGCCGGCCTGCGCGAGCGCATGGGCTCCGCCCCCGATGCGTCGGGCGACGACCCCGCCGTCGACTCGTACACCGGCGATCCCCTCCCGGACGCGTAGCAGCCGGCGGTGGGCGAGCGGAACGCGCTGAGGCGCCAGCTCCCCCTCCTCGTCCGGTACCCGTCTCTCATTTCCCCCTTCCCAGTTCCAGATGAGCACGACCCTCGCCCCCGACACCCGCGACGCCCTCCTCGCCGAACTCCGCCGCCGCACGACGACGCCGGGCTTCCACTTCCTGACGCCCGAGCACCTCACGCGGCTCAACGAGACGCACTCCGCCGACGCGCCCGTCGTGAGCCTCTACCTGTCGCTCTCGCCCGAGATGCGCCGCGGCAACGCGTGGGAGAAGGCACTCCGCGAGATCGCCGACGCGGCGCTCGCCGAGGCCGGCGACCAGCGAGCGGCTGTCCAGGGCGAGCTCGACCGCATCCGCGAGACGCTCGACGGCGGCCTCCCGCGGACGGGCCGCGGCGTCGCGTTCTTCGCGTGCGAGTCGATCGGGCTGTTCGAGCGCCTGGGCACGGCCATCGACCTCCCGACGTCGATGCACGTCGAGCAGAACCCGTACGTCCGGCCGCTCGCGCGCGTCCGCGACGAGAACGACCGCTTCGTGATCGCGCTCGTCTCGGCCCACAAGAGCCGCTTCTTCTTCTCGCAGATCGGCCTCGTCGAGGAGGTCTACACGCTCGAGGGCCAGCCCGTCGAGGTGACGGACACGGTGACCAAGGACCAGCGCCAGGACATCAAGGCGGACCTCCGCCGCGCGCAGGCGCAGAAGTCCGCCCACGCCGCGACGCTCATCTGCCAGACGCTCGGCGCGCGCCACGTCGTCTACTCGGCTCCGGCCGACATGGAGGCCGACTTCACGGGCGCGCTCGACCAGGCCACGCGCAAGCGCCTCTCGGGCTCCTTCGCCTGCGAGATCAACGCGTCCACGGCAGACGTCGCCTCGGCGGCTGAGGCCGTCCAGCGCGAGACCGAGGCCCGCGAGGAGATGGAGACCGTCGGGCGCGTCGAGGCCGTCCTCGGCTCGAAGGCCGTCGCCGGCCTCACGGCCACGCTGGACATGCTCAACCAGCAGCGCGTGATGACGCTCGTCGTCGACGACGAGGCCCTCGTCGCCGGTGGCCTCGTGGCCGTCGACGGAGCCGTGGACCTGCTCACCGAGCAGACCAGCGGCACCTACGCCGCGACGGGCGCCGCCATTCGCGCCGTGCCGGACCTCGTCGAGCACATGCTGGACCGGGCCATGACGCAGGGCGCGAGCCTCGAGATCGTCCGCTCGGAGGCGGCGCGCGCCGCGCTCGCCAAGCACGGCCCGGCGGCCGCCATCCTGCGGTTCTGAGCCCCACCTGACGGGCTGCATACCTTGTGCACACGGGGCCGGTGGAGCGATTCTACCGGTCCCTACCTGTGTTTCCCCATGACCCGACTCGTGACTCGCCTCGGCGGGTTCGCCGTGCTCGCCGCCGGCCTCACCGCGACGGCCCTCCCCGCCTCGGCCCAGATGCGCACCGAGCGCGTCCGCTTCGCTCGGGGCTCCTCGTCGGAGACCTTCTGGTCCGATGCCCGCGTCCGCCGCCCGGTCCGGTATGTCGTCGGCGTCAGCGCCGGGCAGACGCTCGAGGCGACGATCCGGGACTCGAACGGCTCGGACTGCTATGTGCAGGTCTTCGCGCCGGGCCGAGCCATCCGGCCCGCCAACGCCGCACCCGACGCCGACGGTAGCCGCGGGATCGTCCCGTCATGGACGGGCCGCCTCTCGCGCTCGGGCGACTACCAGGTGATGCTCACCAACCGCACGAACAGCGGCACCTGCGGCCTCTACATCGGGGTCTTCTGAGGTTGAGAGGTTGAGAGGAAGGTGCCTTCGCATCTTGGTCCCCTCCACCCTTCGACCTCTCCACCCTCCCTACAGCCCGACGCCGACGCGCAGCTGGAAGAGGCTCACCTTGTACATGTTGTTCGTCGTGAGGCCCGTGTTCTCGGCGAAGCCCGTGACGTCGCGGGAGTAGCGGAGCTCGGCGAAGCCGCTCGGGCCGATGAGCGGCGCCTTGAACGAGACGCCGGCGCCGATGTTGGCGGCGACGTTGACCGAGCTGCGGTCGATCACCGCGCCGCCCTGGACGACCTCGGACACGCTGCCGATGGGGAACCGGAATTCGGGCCCGGCGAGCGCGTACGCCTTCACGACGGGCGTCGGCGTCTGGAAGCGGAAGTCGACCGGGACCGTGATGAAGGTGGCCGAGACGAGCTCGTTGCCGGCCGCGTCCTCGACGTCGCCGGCCTTGAGGTAGTAGACGCCCGTGCGGAAGGCGATGAACGGAAGCGAGACGTCGCCGTAGACGCCGCCGTGGAAGCCCGTCGACGAGCCGAGGTCGGCCGAGCCGGCGTCGTTGAGGCTGGCGAAGTTGAGCCCGCCGGCGACGCCGACGCTGATCGACGGCAGCTGCGCGTGGGCGGCCGGCGCGACGGCGATGAGGGCGAGTGCCGCGGCGGCGGCAGTGAGGCAGGACAGGCGCATGGCGCGTCGGGAGCGGGTGGGAGAAGCGCCAACCTACCCACGGGCCGCCGTCGCCGTCCGCCGAACCGCGCCGCCCGCATCGCGTTCGGCGACCTGCCCTCGCCTCTCCCCACCCGCATGACCATCGGCATCACGTGCTACCCGACCTTCGGCGGCTCCGGCGTCGTCGCGACCGAACTCGGCAAGGCGCTCGCCGCGCGCGGCCACACGGTCCACTTCATCGCATACGCGCTCCCGATGCGCCTCGAGCACGTCGCCGAGAACCTGTACTTCCACGAGGTCCGGGTGACGACGTACCCGCTCTTCGAGTACCCGCCATACGCGCTCGCGCTCGCGTCCAAGATGATCGACGTCGCGCGGCACGAGGGGCTGGACCTGCTGCACGTCCACTACGCGATCCCGCACGCGACGTCGGCCGTGCTCGCGCGCGACATCCTGGCCAAGTCCGGCCTGTCGCTGCCCGTCGTGACGACGCTGCACGGCACCGACATCACGCTCGTCGGCAAGGACCCGAGCTTCAAGCCCGTCGTCGAGCACGCGATCGACACGTCGGACGGCGTGACGTCCGTGAGCGACTGGCTGCGGCAGGAGACGCTGGACGAGTTCGACGTGACGGCCGAGATCGAGGTCATCCCCAACTTCATCGACACCGTCCGCTTCCGGCGGACGCCGAAGGACCACTTCCGGCAGGCGATCGCGCCCGACGGCGAGAAGCTCGTCGCCCACGTCTCCAACTTCCGCCGCGTGAAGCGGACGACCGACGTCGTCGACATCTTCGCGCGCCTGCACGGCGCGGGCGTCTGGCCCGAGGGTCACCCGCGCCACGGGCAGGCCGGCGGCGTGAAGCTGCTCATGGTCGGCGACGGCCCGGACCGCGGCGCGGCCGAGGCGCTCGCGCGCGAGCTCGGCGTCTGGCACGACGTCCGCTTCATCGGCAAGCAGGAGCCGGTCGAGGAGCTGCTCTCGATCGCGGACCTCTTTCTGATGCCGTCCGCGTCCGAGACGTTCGGGCTGGCGGCGCTGGAAGCGATGGCCTGCGGCGTGCCCGTCGTGAGCACGGACATCGGCGGCATCCCCGAGCTCAACGTCCACGGCGTCACGGGCTTCCTCGCGCCGCTCGGGGACGTCGACGCGATGACGTCGGCCTCGCGGCGCATCCTGACGGACCCGGACCTGCACGCGCAGATGGCGGCCGCCGCGCGCGCGCGCGCCGTCGGCGAGTTCGACATCGACCGCATCGTCCCGCGCTACGAGGCCTACTACGAGCAGGTCATCGCCGCCCAGAAGACGCCGGCCTGATTCCGTGCGACGCCGGTGCCTCCCGACGCATTTCCGTGGCACGGTCACCGCATTTCCGTCGGGGCACAGCGCGCTGTGCCCGTCTCTCCGAATGGTGCGGCGGCGAACCGGGCGCGGGCACAGCGAGCTGTGCCCCTA
>JBBSUZ010000024.1:0-17288 GCA_038233965.1 Rhodothermales bacterium
GATCACGAAGCGCTCGAACCACATGCCGATGTTGGTCGTGATCGAGATCGCGAACATGATCGGGATCGAGCGGCGGAACGACTTCTTCCAGAAGAGCTGCGGGAAGATGAGGTTGCACGTCATCATGATCCAGTAGGCCCACCAGTACGGGCCGGTCGCGCGGTTGAGGAACGCGAACCGCTCGTACTCGACGCCCGAGTACCACGCGATAAAGAACTCCGTGATGTACGCGAAGCCGACGAGCGAGCCCGTGACGAGAATGATGATGTTCATCTTCTCGAGGTGGTCGATCGTGATCAGGTTCTTCAGGTCGAAGACCTTGCGCGAGATCACGAGCAGCGTCACCACCATCGCGAAGCCCGAGAAGATGGCGCCGGCGACGAAGTAGGGCGGGAAGATGGTCGTGTGCCAGCCCGGAACGAGCGAGACCGCGAAGTCGAAGGACACGACGGAGTGGACCGAGAGCACGAGCGGCGTCGCCAGCCCGGCGAGGATCAGGTAGGCGCGCTCGTAGTGCCGCCAGTGGCGGTTCGAGCCCGTCCAGCCGAGCGACAGGAAGCCGAGGATCTTGGCCCGCAGCATGCGGCCCTGGCGCGTGGCGCGGTCGCGGAGCGTGCCGAGGTCCGGGATGAGGCCGACGTACCAGAAGAGGAGCGAGACGGCGCCGTAGATCGAGACCGCGAAGACGTCCCAGAGCAGCGGGCTCTTGAAGTTGGGCCACATCGCCATCTGGTTCGGGATGGGCAGCGTGTAGTAGATCGCCCAGACCCGCCCGACGTGGAACGTCGGGAAGAGGAGCGCACACGCGACGGCGAAGAGCGTCATCGCCTCGGCCGCCCGGTTGATCGAGGTCCGCCACTTCTGCCGGAACAGGAAGAGGACGGCCGAGATCAGCGTCCCGGCGTGACCGATGCCGACCCACCAGACGAAGTTGACGATGGCCCAGCCCCAGAAGACGGGGTTGTTGAGGCCCCAGACGCCGGGCCCGTTCCAGACCATATAGGTCACGGCCAGCGCGAGGATGCTGAGGCCGAAGAGGGCCACGCCGAAGGCGGCGTACCACGCGGCCGGCGTCTTCTTCTCGGTGTGCACGGCCACCATCTCGGTGATGTCGTGGAACGAGAGGTTGCCGGAGACGAGGGGCGCGTCCGCGAGCGACTTCATCACGTCACCGTCGCCGGCGACGTGGCCGGCGGGGTGGGCGCCATGGCCGTCGGCCGGGAGGCCGTAGGCGTTTTTGGAAGTGACCGTTGCCATCAGAGGGGCGGTTCGGGGAACGGGACGAGGCTCAGGCCTCGGCCTCAGTGGCGTCGAAGGGGGTCGCGAGGCCGGGGTGCGGGTTCCGCAGGCGCGCGAGGTACGTCAGGCGAGGCTTGACCGCGAGCTCGCCGAGGACGGCGTAGTTGCGCGGGCTCGTCTTGGACTTCGTCACGGCCGAGTTCGGGTCCTTGAGGTTGCCGAACACGATCGCGTTGGCCGGGCAGGCCTGCTGGCAGGCCGTCACGACCTCGCCGTCGCGGAGCGGGCGGTTCTCGATGTGCGCGTACTGCTGCGTCTGGCGGATGCGCTGCACGCAGAACGTGCACTTCTCCATCACGCCGCGGTAGCGCATCGTGACGTAGGGGTTGCTCGCCATCTGGACCTCGATCGGGAGCGTCTTGGTCCAGTTGTAGAAGTTGTACCGGCGGACCTTGTACGGGCAGTTGTTGGCGCAGTAGCGCGTCCCGATGCACCGGTTGTACGTCATCTCGTTGAGGCCGTCCGGCGAGTGCGCGGTCGCGTTGACCGGGCAGACCTGCTCGCAGGGCGCGTTCTCGCAGTGGACGCACATCATGGGCTGCGTGACCATGCCGGGCTCGAGGTCGTCACCGACGTAGTAGCGGTCCAGGCGGAGCCAGTGCATCTCACGGCCGCGCGAGACCTGGTCCTTGCCGACCGTCGAGACGTTGTTCTCGGACTGGCAGGCGACGACGCACGCGTTGCAGCCGGAGCACGCGTTGAGGTCGATCGTCATGCCCCACTGGTTGTCCGAGTAGAGCGCCTGGTCGAGGGCGGGCTGCTCGCCGGCCGAGTTTTCGGGCCCCCAGAGCGGCGGGTAGGCCTCCCAGGGCGTGTTCTCGATGAACGCCTCCTCGTCCTGCGCGAACTTGGGGTCGGCGCGGAACTCGTCGACCGTCCCGGAGCGGATGATGGCGCGGCCCTCCATGGAGCCATGGTCCTGGGTGGACGCGACGAGGTAGTCGCCCCCCGCCTGCGCGATGGCGGCGCCGGGGAAGACGGTGAAGTTGGCCAGCGAGCGAATCGCCTCGGCGCGGCCCTTCGTCTGGCCGCCGTCGAGGTCGGCGCCGGCGAGGTTGGCGACCGGGCCCGGGCGGTAGACGTCCGTCTGGCGGTTGAAGACGCGCTCGACGATGCCGAGCTCCGGGATGATGCGGTCCGTCGCGAGGGCGCGGCCGTAGCCGAGGAACACCGTGACCGAGTCGTCGGGCTGGCCGGGCTGGATCCAGACCGGGGCGAGCATCTCCTTGCCTGCGCCCGTCGAGATCTTGGCGACGGCGCACTTGGCCTTGCCGGCGACCTCGACCTGGAGCATGCCGAGGCGCTCGGCCGTCGTCTTGCTCATCAGGGCGACGGGGTCCCACGTCGTCTTGGTGATCGGGTGCGGGGCCTCCTGCATCCAGGCGATGTTGGAGAACGCGCCGTCGTAGAGCGACGGGTGCTCGCGGAAGACGACCTCGACCTGCCCGTCCGCCGAGGCCGTCGGAGCGGTGAGGCTGGCGAGGCTCGGGACGCCGGCCGCGGCGCCGACGGCCGGGTACGTCGTGCCGGCGATAAAGCCGTCGTGGAGCACCGTGCGCCAGCCGTCTTCGAAGGTGCCGGCGATGCCGCCGAGGCGGCCCTGCATCGTGCGGCGCACGAGGTCGTAGCCGGCGTTGTTGCGGCCCGTCGCGAGCGCGTTGACGAACTCGACGGACGAGTGCGCGTCGCCGTAGAGCGGCGCGATGAGCGGCTGGATGACCGAGAGCGTCCCGTCGAGCGCGCGGACGTCGCCCCACGACTCGAGGTAGTGCGCCGCGGGCAGGTGCCATGTCGTGAGCTGCGCCGTCTCGTCGCGGTAGAGGCCGTGGTGGATCGAGACGGGCACGCGGGCGAGCGCGCCGGCGAAGTCGAGGTCGGCCGGGAGCGTGTAGACCGGGTTCGTGCCGAGCATGACGAGCGTCGCCACCTGCCCGGCCTTCATGTCGCGGACGAGCGCCTGCATCGCGGGCCCGACGGGCTCGGTCGGGGCCGTGGCCTCGGTCGCGAGGTACGTCGTCGTCTGCGCGCCAAAGCGGCCGTTGAGGGCGGCGACGAGCGCGTGGACGGCCGGCGGCTGCGTCGGGCCGGCCACGAAGGCGGCGCGGCCACCGGCGGCGCGGACGTCCTGGACGAGGGCCGTCACGACAGCCTGCTCCTGCGCCGTCATCGTGCCGCGGGCTCCGGCATCGACGCCGAGGCCGGCGGCGACGGCGGCGGCGAAGAACGGGACGGCCCCGGCCTTCATCCGCAGACGGTGGTCGGCCATGCCGCCCGTCATCGTCATCGTGCTTTCTGCGACGTACAGGCGCGACATCGGCGCGCGGCCGGCGGGGCGGCCCTCGACGCGGCGGCTCGCGGCGTACTCGCGGCCGTTCCAGACGCCCGCGTGGGCGTCCGAGAGGAAGTCGCCGTCGAACGAGACCACGACGTCGGCCTCGGAGAAGCGCGTCAGCGGGCGCGCGACGCGGCCGAAGGCGGCCTGCGTGCCGAGGGCCTCGTGGTCGTCGCCGTTGGGGCCCATCGTGATCCACGTCGCGCCCGGCGCGGCGGCGAGCAGCTGGTCGCGGAGCGCGAGCAGCGTCGGCGAGGACGTCGGCTCGGCGAGGACGACCATGCGGCCCGCGCCGCGGAGGGCGGACGTCGCAGCGATGAAGCGCGCCCAGTCGGCGCGGCCGGCGTCGCCGGTGGCGGCCTCGCGGTACCACGTGTGGCGGCTGCGGTCCGGGTCGTACATCTGGAGCACGGACGCCTGCGCGAGCGCGTCCGAGGCGCCCTGCGCGACGGGGTGCTCAGGGTTGCCCTCGGCCTTGACCGGGCGGCCCTCGTGGCTCTGCACGAGCAGCGCCTGCCCGACGCCGCCGAGCGGCATCGCGGTCGCGAAGTAGTTGGGCAGGCCCGGGATGACCTCCTGGGGCTTGCGCGCATACGGCACGATGGTCTCGACCGGCCGGCGGCAGCCGGTCAGCCCGGCCATCGCGACGGACGCGCCCATGACCTTGAGGAACGTGCGGCGGCTCGTCTCCTCGTCCGCCGCCTCGGGCGGCGCGGCGAACTCCTGGTGGCGGAGGGCTGCCATGCCGGGTGCGGACGTGCGGTCCGCAGCGCTGCGCCACGGCTGCGGCTTGCCGTGCGCGGCGCGGGCGTCATCGTCGGCCGCGAGGTCCGCAGCGCTCAGAACGTCGAGCTCAATCATTCGAGGAGAGGTACGGGGTACGAGGTACGAGGTACGGGATGTGGCGCGTACCACGAATCCCGTACCGGCTGTACCTGCTCTAGTAGTGGCAGGCCGAGCAGTTCTGCGGGGGCTTGATGCCCTCACGCGCGATGCGCTCGCGGTTGGCGGCGACATACGCCTGCCACGTGTCGTCGTCCGAGCGGACCTGGGCGGCGAGGCCCATCTTCGTCACGTCCTCGGGGGCGCGGAGGTACTCCTCGGGGTTGCGGTGGCACTCGAGGCACCAGCCCATCGAGAGCGGCTCGGCCTGCGCCACGACGGCCATCTGGTCGATGCGCCCGTGGCAGCTCTCGCAGCCGACACCCACGTTGACGTGGGCGGCGTGGCTGAACTGCGCGTAGTCCGGCAGGTGGTGGATCTTGACCCACTGGATCGGGACGCCCGTCGCCCAGCTCTCGCGCACCGGGAGCAGCTTGGGGCTCTGCGTCTGAACCACGCTGTGGCAGTTCATGCAGGTCTGCGTGGACGGGATGTTGGCGTGCGGGCTCTGCTCGACGTGGTTGTGGCAGTAGCGGCAGTCCATCCCGAGCTGGCCCGCGTGCAGCGCGTGGCTGTACGGGACCGGCTGCTCGGGCTGGTACCCGACCTCGTAGAACCGAGGCGAGAGGTAGTACCACGCGAGGAGCGTCACGAGCACGCCGCCGCCGAGCACGCCGACGAGCGTGAGCGTCGGGAGCGTGTTGGCGACGCGGGGAAACAACTGAGGCATAGCCGCGGAAGGGTGGGGACCGGTCGGTCCGAGGGGGCTCCCGAAGGTAGAACGGGCCCCCCGCGAACGGAGCGAAGATAGATCGAATGGCCGGCACGACCCGGCTGCCCCGGCGCGTTGCGCGGCGCGCGGGTGCACCGGCAACCTAACCGCCGAACCCGCCCGACTTTCAGACTGGCGTGAACGGTGGGGAAGGGCCTGACACACCGGCCGGTTGTGCCGGTGGGACACGGACAAGCCGCGCGAAGCGGACCGTGAGGAGCACGGCGGCCGCGGCGAGGCCGAGCGTCAGGCCCCACCACATGCCCGGCGCGCCGAGGTCGCGCCCGAACAGCAGGTACGCCCCGAGCCCCAGCCCCAGGCCCCAGTACGACACGGCCCCGATGAGCATCGGCATGCGCGTGTCCTTGAGCCCTCGCAGAGCGCCCGCCGACGCTGCCTGCGTCCCGTCGAAGAGCTGGAAGACGGCAGCGATGCCGAGCAGGGCGACGGCCCGCTGCGCCATCTCGGGATCGGGCGACGAGCCGGCGTAGATCCAGACGATCGCGCCGGGCACGAGCCAGAAGAGCGTGGCCGAGAGCGCCATCGACAGTCCGCCGAGGCCGATCGCGGACCAGCCCGCGCGTGCCGCGCCGGCCACGTCGCCCGCGCCGACCGCCTGCCCGACGCGCACGGCCCCGGCCATTCCGATCCCGAGCGGGACCATGAAGGCGATGCTCGCCGCATTGAGCGCGATCTGGTGCGCCGCGAGCTGGATCTCGCCCATCCGCCCGATGAGCAGCGTCGCCGCCGTGAACAGGCCGCCTTCGAGCGCGAACGTGACGCCGATGGGCCAGCCGAGGAGAAAGAGCTCGCGCAGAGCCGAAGGATCCGGCCGACCCAGGCCGCGGAAAATGCGGTAGCTCCGCAGCGGCCCCCAGAAGACGTAGGCCGCCAGCAGCGCCGTCATGCCCGTGATCGCCATCGCGGACGCCCAGCCCGTCCCGACCATGCCCAGTTCCGGCGCGCCGAAGAGGCCGTAGATCAGGACAGCGTTGAGGCACACGTTCAGCGCCACCCCGACGACCGTCACGGCGAGGATCGGGCGCGGCTGTCCGACGCCCTCGCTGAGCCCGCGCATGGCCGTGAACCACAGATTCGGAACGAAGCCCCAGCGGATCGCGCCGAGGTAGCGGCCCGCGAGTTCGGCCGTCTCGGGCGCCTGCCCGGCCGCCCGCAGGATCGGCTCCATGTATCCGAGCAGGACGACGATGGGCACGCCGAGCAGCACGCCGAGCCACAGCCCTTGCCGCGTCGCCCGCGAGGCGTCCTCGGGCTTGCCCGCGCCGGTCGCCTGCGCGACGATGGGCTGGACGGCCACGATCACGCCGAGGCACACCATCATCGTCGTCATGTAGACCGTCGAGCCGACGACGGCGGCGGCCATCGCGGCCGTCCCGAGCCGGCCCACCATCACGACGTCGACGAAGCTCATCGACATCTGCGTGAGCTGCGTCGCCACGAGCGGGAGTGCGAGCGCGAGCGTGGCGCGGAGGTCGGCGGAACGGGTCACGGGGCGGGATCGGGCGAGCCTCACGGTACCACCGCCCGAAGCCGCGCTACCGTGTCACGACGAGCCGTGACACCGCCGCCTGCATACCGGCTGTGGCTCTGACGATGTAGACGCCGGCCGGCCACGACGCCGTGTCCACGCCCACGACGCGCTCCCCCAACGCGACCGGCCCGTCCAGCACGATGGCGACGTCCCGACCGAGCGCGTCCATAACCACGACGCGCACGGCCGACGCCTCGACTACGGTCAGGACGACCTCAATTCGACCGCCGGCCGGGTTCGGGCGCACGGTCACGCTGAGCCGAGCCGGCGCGGCTGGAGCAGGCCCGTCTTCTCCCGCGACTGCAAACGGCTCCGTCGTCCGGTACATCCACTCGCCCGGACCCGGCCCAATCGTGTTCACACCGATGTAGAGGCGGCCGTCCGGCCCCACCTCGGCCACGCCGACGTTCGTCATGAGTTCGTCAGGCTGGCCCGGCCCGGCCGGCGTGCTCATCGCAGGCGCGCGGCCGATCACGCGCCACGTCTCACCGGCATCCGACGTCTGGTAAAGATGCCCCAGACC
Source organism: Rhodothermales bacterium (assembly GCA_038233965.1). GTDB lineage: Bacteria > Bacteroidota > Rhodothermia > Rhodothermales > Rubricoccaceae > DASVSE01. Next base: position 7,361 of record JBBSUZ010000024.1, read on the forward strand.
CAGCACCGTCACCGCGCGCCCACCTGCGCCCGGATCTGTCTCGCCCGCCTCCGAGAGCGCGAACAGCCCCAGCACGCGGCCGACGCCGGGTGCGGTCACTGGCTCCGGAAGAAACTGCCGCCTCTGCCACGTCGCCCCGGCGTCGTCACTCGTCCACGCCGACACGGACGGGTCACCGCTGACGGTGCCGACGAGCAGCAGCCGCGGACCGGGGCCGAGCGGGTGCGTGTCGGGCCGGCGGACGAGCGCGAGTTGCCGCCCGTTGCGGCCGGCGCTGAACCACGATGAGGGGTCGTATTGCGCCCCGCCCGAGTCGGAGAAGGTGATCCCGCCAGAGCCGCCAGCAACAACACGGCCAGTTGGCCAGCCGGGCGGCGCGGCGGCGCCACGACCGGACGCGACGCCGGGCAACAGGGTGGGCGGCGGGAGCAGAAGCAGCTCAGTCTTGACGCTGTAGTAAGTCGTCGGTGACGACTCTGTGGCATGCGTCCATGTAGTGCCCCTGTCGTCTGAGTAGCCCATGCCTCGTTCACCAGTACCAGCAACAAGCCGGCCGGCGTACGGGTAGCTGGGCGGGACTTCAACGATGATGTTGCCGGCAGTCGAATCGCCTTGCTGGATCGGTCGCCACGTGCGGCCGGCATCGAACGAGCGCCGGATGTAGCCGAGGCCGGCAGCGAGAACCGTGTCGGCGCGCGCCGGCCCTCCTGCCGGATGAGGTCCGAGAAAGATCGCCCCTGACGAACAGACCCTGGGCGGACGTGGAGTCGGAATCATCCAGATGCCGGGCGACGGCAGCGCCACGTTGAGCCATACAGCCACACACGCACTGGTAAACACCCAGAGGGTGTTGCCAGCATCAAATTCGATGTCGTCGAAGAGTGGCTGCGGCGCATTGCCCACCCGTTCCCATGAGTAACCACTTCCCGCCGGAAGAGGCAATGACTGCGCAGAAGCGACACCACAATTGTACAAAACAAAATTTGCCACCAAAAGCGCACTCCATAGCTTCATGCCTGCTCCGAACACGGCTGAAAGCCGCTCGCACCCCGTTTCCAGAGCGCGAGTGGCCTGAGCCTGATGATTGACTACCGCGCGACCGTCAGACGTGCGACCGAGACCACCGCCTCGCCGCTGGCACCGTGCCGAACGACGCGCACGAGGTACACGCCCGCTGGCAGCCCAGACGTCGGCAGCGTCGCCTACCCCCTCTTCGCGCCCGAGACCGACGGCAGACCAAGCTAACGCATGTCGAGGAGATGCTCAAGCACACGGTCGCCCACAAGCGCGTGCTGGCCGCCGACGGCGCGGAGGCGCGCCTGCCGTTCGCGACGGTGCTCATGGACGCATGGTACGCGACGATGCCGCTGTGGAAGCGCATCGAGGCACTCGGTAAGACGTACTACTGCCGCGTGCGCGGCAACCGGCAGGTCAGCCTCGGGCCAGGCCAGCCGTACCAGCGCGTGGACGCGCTGCCAGCCTCGGCCGAGGGCCTGCTCGTCCACCTCAAAGGGATGCCGAAGGGGCATCGTGTCAAGCTGTTCCGGCTCGCGTTCTCGCCCGAGCGCACGGAGGGGCGAAGGGACTTCGCCCACATCGTGACCAACGACGTGTCTCAGTCGTCGTCGGAGGCCGCACGAGAAGAGTGCGCCGTCCGGTGGAAGGGGGCGGGCGTCCGCCCGAGCAGTTGCACTGAGAGGTGAAGCAGACGACGGGGATCGAGCGGTGCCAGTGCCGCAAGGAACGGGCTCAGCGCAACCACGTCGGGTGTGCGATGCTGGTGTGGGTGCGGCTGAAGGCGCAGGCGGAGCAGGCGGGTACGACGGTGTACGCGCTCAAGCGGGACCTGCTGTCGGACTACGTGGTCGAGCAGCTTCGAAACCCATCGATCCGGATGGCTCTTGCATAAGTCCTGAAATCCCAAAAATCCGACGTACGGCCGCGATACCCCGACACACCGCCACACTCGTAGGGGCACAACGGGGTGCCCCGGACCACCGGGCGGGCGCCGTCCGTGCGGCTCGGTATCTTGTTCACAATGTCCCGCATGTCTGCCCGCACGTCCGCCCGTATGGCGCCCACCATCCCCGGTGGAGCCCCGCCCGCTGTCGCGGCCGTGGATGTGTCGGTCGTGATCGTGACGTACAACGTCCGCGAGTTTCTCGAGCAGGCGCTCGAGTCCGTCACCCGCGCCTCGGGCGGCCTCAGCGTCGAGACGTTCGTCGTGGACAACGACTCGGCCGACGGGACGGCCGCCGCCGTCCGCGAGCGCTTCCCGGACGTCCGCCTCATCGCCAACGAGGAAAACGTCGGCTTCGCGACGGCCAACAACCAGGCGATCCGCGAGGCACGCGGGCGCTACGTCCTGGTCCTCAACCCAGACACGCTCGTGCAGGAGGACACCCTCCGCACGCTCGTCGGGTTCATGGACGCGCACCCGGGCGCCGGGGCCGTCGGGCCACGCATCCTCAACCCGGACGGGACGTTCGCGCCCGAGTCGCGCCGCTCCTTCCCGACCCCGGCCGTCGCGTTCTACCGCATCTCCGGCCTGGGCCGGCTCATCCCGAACAGTCCGCGCTTCGGCCGCTACAACCTCTCCTACGTCTCGCCCGACACCGGCGGCGAGGTCGACGCGCTCTCGGGCTCGTGCATGATGGTGCGGCGGGCGGCGGTCCTGGACGGACCGCGCGATGCGGGATGCGGGATGCGGGATGCGCAAGCAGATGAGGCGCCCGACCGTGCCAGGTCTGCCCATCCCCCATCCCCTATCCCCCATCCCCAGCCCGCCGGGCTGTTCGACGAGGACTTCTTCATGTACGGCGAGGACCTCGACTGGTGCTACCGCATCCAGCAGGCCGGGTGGTCGATCCACTACACGCCGCGGACGCAGATCATCCACTACAAGGGCGAGAGCACCAAGAAGGGCGACCTGCGCTACGTGCTGCTGTTCTACGGCGCGATGCTGCGCTTCGTCGAGAAGCACGTGCGGCGCGGCGAGGCGGGCGTGGGCGAGCGGCTGGCGTCGCAGGCGCTGACCGTCGGGCTGCGCGCCGGAATCGTCGCGCGCGGCGCGATCGCGGCGATCGGGCGCATGGGACGCGTCGTCGCCGGTCCTGCGCGCGACGTCCTGCTGGCGTGGGCCGCGCTCGCCGCGACGGCGGCGCTGTGGTCGTGGGCCGACGGCTCCACGTTCCGCACGAGCTACTACACGCTCCTGCTGCCGGTCTACGCGGGCCTGCAGGCCCTCGGGATCCGGATGGCGGGGCCGCGCGGGCCCGTCGGATCGGTCGCGGCGGGGACGGCCGGGGCGGTGCTGACCGTCGCGACGGCGTCCTTCTTCGTCCCGCAGATCGCCTTCAGCCGCGCCACGGTCCTGTTCGGCTACGCCGCAGCAGCCATGCTGCTCGCCGCGTGGCACGTGCGACGGGCGCGGGCGGCGAGCGGGCCGAAGCGCGTGCTCGTCGTCGGGTCCGCAGGCGAGGCCGTGCGCCTGCGCCGCCTCGTCGACGTCCCGGGGCGTGCGCCCGTGACCGTCGTCGGCTACGTCGCGCTGCGCCCGTCGCCGGCCGAGGCGGACGCGCCGCCGCACGCCGGCCTGCCGCGCCAGATCCGCGACCTCGCCCGCCTCCACGCCGTCGACGAGGTCGTCTTCGCCGCGGACAGCCTCACCAACACGGCCATCCTCGACGGCATGCGCGCGCTCCGCGACGTGCCCGTCCTGCTCAAGATCCTGGCGTCGGGCCGAGACCGGATCATCGGCAAGGCGTCTGTTGAGGACGTCTCCGCCCCACTGCTCGATGCCGAGCGGACCGTCGCGCCGCTGCGCCGCAGCCGCCGCGCGACCGAGGTGCCGCTCGCAGTCGCGCTGCTCCTGCTCACACCTCTCCTGCGGATCGCCGCCCGGCTGGGGTCGGCGCGGGCCGGACGTGCCGCGGGCCTCGCGGCGCGCATGCCGGACGTGCTCGCCGGGCGCGTCGCGCTCGTCGGCGTGGACACCGCGCAGGCGCTGCCGCCCAACGCGTGGGGCCTCGCGCCGGGCATCGTGTCCATCCTCGACACGCTCGCCGCGCCGCCGGCGACGATCGCGGAGGCGCACCGGGCCTACTGGTTCTACGCCCGCCACCAGTCGATGGGGCTGGACGCGCAGATCCTCTGGCGCGCCCTGACGCGCTGACGGGATCAGACCACGCGACTCGGGCGGACGGATCGTGGATGTCGCTTCGGGGCCGTGTCATCCGAAGCGCAGCGGACGCCTCAGCGGGGCGTCTCTACGGGTGAACGCACGGGACGTCCGGGTCCCCTCCCATCGCCGCGTCCCGCGTCCCGCCGCGCCCGTACCTTCCGCGACTGCCCACCGCCCACCGGAATGGCCCACCTGCTCGACTTCGAAAAACCCCTCGCCGACCTCGAGGCCAAGCTCCAGGAGCTGCGCCGCTTCGAGGCCGAGGACGGGACCGTGGACCTCTCTCAGCAGATCGAGGCCCTCGAGCAGCGCGTCGACACCCTGCGGACGTCCATCTACCGCGGCCTCACGCGCTGGCAGCGCGTCCAGATCGCGCGCCACCCCGAGCGGCCCTACACGCTGGACTACATCGCGGCGCTCACCGAGGGCTTCGTCGAACTCAAAGGCGACCGCCTCTTCGCCGACGACCCGGCGCTCGTCGGCGGGCTCGCGCGCTTTCAGGGCAGCCGCTACGGCGGGGCGGACCGCTCCGTGGTCATGCTCGGCCACCAGAAAGGGCGCGACACGAACCAGCGCAAGGAGCGCCGCTTCGGCATGCCGAACCCTGAGGGCTACCGCAAGGCGCTGCGCCTGATGGAGCTGGCGGGCAAGTTCGGCCGGCCCGTCGTGACGTTCCTGGACACGCCCGGCGCCTACCCCGGCCTCGAGGCCGAGGAGCGCGGGCAGGCCGAGGCCATCGCCCGCAACCTGCTCGTCATGGCGCGCCTGCCCGTCCCGATCGTCGTCGTCGTGATCGGCGAGGGCGCGTCTGGCGGCGCGCTCGGCATCGGCGTCGGCGACCGCATCCTGATGCTCGAGAACGCGTGGTACTCGGTCATCTCGCCCGAGTCGTGCTCGTCGATCCTGTGGCGCAACTGGGACCACAAGGAGGACGCCGCGCGCGCGCTCAAGCTCTCCGCGAGTGACCTCATCGAGCAGGGCATCGTGGACGAGGTCGTCCCCGAGCCGACCGGCGGCGCCCATCGCGATACCGACGCCACGTTCGACGCCGTCGGCCACGCCATCGCGCACGCCCTCGATGCGCTCGCGGACCAGCCGACCGACGCGCTCCTCACCGACCGCCTCGCCAAGTTCGACGCCATGGGCGCGTTCGCCGAAGCCTGAGAAGCTAGGGATTGGGGATTGGGTGTTGGGGATGACAGGCGGGCTGGCAGCCGATCCACATCTGCAAACCCGCAACCCCTATTCCCCACCCCCCATGATCTCCTACGTCCACTGCCACCGCGTGCGCTACCGCGAGTGCGACCCGATGGGCGTCGTCTACCACACGCACTACCTCGACTGGTTCGAGGCGGCGCGGACGGAGGCGCTGCGCTCGCAGGGCGTCGCCTATGCCAGCCTCGAGGCGGACGGCGTAATCATGCCGGTCACGGAGGCGACGATCAAGTACCACGCGCCGGCGCGCTACGACGATGCCGTCGAGATCACGGCGACGTTTCTGGACGTGCCGCGCGTGCGCGTGACCATCGACTACGCCGTGCGCCGGGCAGGCGAGAGCGCGGTTCTGGTGTCGGGACGCACGGTCCTGTGCTTCGTCGACGTGGCGCGCGGACGACCGGTTGCGGCTCCCGACGCCGTCGTAGAGGCGTTCCGCCGGGCCGAACGTGACGCCGCCTGACGTGCCCGACGGACCCGCCCGGCTGCCGGTCGTCGTGGTCGGGCTCGGGCCGGTCGGGGCGGTCCTCGCGCTCGGGCTCGCCCGCCGGGGCGTCCGCGTCGTCGTGCTCGAGCGCGACCGGACGGCGCACGCGCTCCCGCGCGCGGCCCACCTCGACGGCGACGGACTCCGCGTCCTCGCGGGTCTCGCAGACGACGGTGGCATCGCCGACGACGTCGTCGCATCCGGCCGTGCCATCGACGGCTTCCGGCTCGTCGACGCCCGCCTGGGGCCGCTCCTGCACGCGCGGCAGCGCCCGGGTGCCGAGACGGGCTGGCCGGCCGCGCTCCTCATCCATCAGCCGACCGTCGAGCGCGCCCTCCGCGAGCGTCTCGCCCGCGAGCCCGGTGTCGAGATCCGGCTGGGGCACGCCGTCGAGCACGTCGAAGAGGACGCGGGCGGCGTGACGGTTCGCGGGACGGTGGACGGCGAGCCGTTCGAGGTCCGCGCGAGCCACGTCGTCGGGTGCGACGGGGCACGGAGCAAGGTCCGGGAGGCGATAGGCGCGACGCTTACCGGCGGACGCTTCGAGCAGCCGTGGCTCGTCGTGGACACGCTGCTGACACGGGATCTCGACCTGCCCGAGCACCTCCTCCAGATTGCCGACGCTCGCCGCCCCGCCACGTTCGTGCCGTTCCCCGGCCGCCGCCGCCGCTGGGAGTTTCGCCTGCGTAGGGGCGAGACCGAGGCCGACGTGACGCACCCGGACGCGATCCGGCGGCTGCTCGCGCAATACGTCGATCCTGACGCGCTCGAAGTCGAGCGCGCGGCCGTCTACACCTTCCACGACCTCATCGCCCGGCCGTGGCGGCGCGGGCGGCTGATGCTCGCCGGTGACGCCGCGCACCAGATGCCGCCGTTTCTCGGCCAGGGCATCGGGGCGGGCGTGCAGGACGCGGCGACGCTCGCGTGGACGCTCGCGCTCGTCTGGCACGGCACGGCCGACGCCGTGTTGCTCGATGCAGTCGAGGCCGAGCGGCGTCCGCACGTCGCCGCCATCACCCGGCTCGCGGTGCGTCTCGGCCGTCTCGTTTCGGCCGGCGGAGCCGGCGCGCGCGTCCGCGACGTCCTTCTGCACGCCGCCATCCGCCTGCGCGGTCTGCCCGACGTCTCAGCTCCGTTCCCCGCCGTCCGTCCCGTTCTCGGACGTCCGCCGCGCCCTGCCCGCGTCCCGAATGCGAGCCTCACGATGTCCGACGGACGCTCTGTCCGGCTCGATGACGCCCTCGGCGCACGGTTCGGCGTCGTCGGCGTCGGCGTCGACGCGCAGACGTGGGCGGGCGGCGTGTGGGACCAGATCGGGGCGCGGTTCGTGACGGTCGATGGTCCCCCCGTCGACTCGCTGCGCGACGTTGAGCACGTGCTCGCCCGATGGGCCGGGCGCTCGCCTGCCGTCGTCGTCGTGCGCCCGGACCGGCTCGCCTTCGGCGTCTACCGCCCGGACGAGGCCGAGATCGCGGCAACCGACCTCCGCCGTGACCTGCACCTCGTCGGCTGACGTCAGTACATCCGCTCCATCCGCTCGCGCGACGACGGGCCATCGGTGCGCTCGATCCAGTAGGACGTCGCGGCAGGGTCGGGACGCTGGTGGAGGTGGTCGCGGCCGATCAGGCGGAACAGCAGGCCGATCGGCGTGAAAACGACCACGAACGCGAGCGTCAGCAGCACGCGCGTCATGACGAAGCCCATCGCGAGCGCGGCCGTCATCCAGACGATGTAGACCGCGCGGAGCATCTGCGGCGCGAGCAGCCCGCCGAGCAGGAGAACGGCGCCGAGGACTCCGAACACGACGCCGGCCGTGCCGGGAACGCCGCCCGCGCGCCACGCCCCGACGGCCGCGAGCACGGCGAAAACCCCGCCGACCAGCAGCCCGAAGCGCCGGAGCGCCCCACGCGAGACGTCGAGCGCCGCGGCTTCGTCGCGGACCGTTACGAGCAGGCTCATGTCGGCGGGTCGGTCATCGGGGACGCGAAATGTGAGGCGGGACGACGCCTGTTCGTGGCGTCGCTCCGGGACGTTAGGCGCGGTCCGACGGGTTCTGCACGCGGAAGACGAGCGCGGCGAGCGCGCCGCCGGCGAACGTCGCGACGAGGTAGACCCAGAGGCCGCCGAGCGTCTCGCCCGTGCCGAGCAGGACGTCCGTGAGGATCGGGCCGATGGCGACGGCCGGGTTGAACGCGCCGCCCGAGATCGGGCCCGCCGCGAATGCGCCCGCCAGCACCGTGAAGCCGATCGCGAGGCCGTAGCTGTCGTTACCCGCCGTGTCGCGGCTCGTCGCCACATTCAGGATGACGAGCGCGAGCGCGAACGTGAACAGCAACTCGAGCAGGAAGAACTCCGGCAGCGTCGCGCTCGGGTTCGGCGCGACATGCAGCGGGCGGTTCAGGACGACCGCGACCAGGAGCGACGCCGTGATCGAGCCCAGGATCTGCGCCAGCATGTACGGCCCGACTTCGCTCGCAGGCATCTTGCCACGCATCCACACGGCCAGCGTCACGGCCGGGTTGTAGTGCGCCCCGGAGACGTGGCCGCCCATGTAGATCATCACCATCAGGATGGAGGCGATGCCCAGCGGGGCCAGTTCGGGATGGTTGCTGATGACCGTCAGGCCGATGGTGAGAACCAGGAAAAAGGTGCCGATGAACTCGGTGAGCAGCTTGGGCATGGGCGTCGAGGAGGGAGAGTGGCGAAGGTAAAAGCCGGGGCGTCCCCGGACCTCGCCGGGCGACGCCTGCACGGCCCAAGTGCGCGAAGGTTGGGCAAACAGGGGACGCAGGCGATCGGGCCAGCTAGATTAGACGCGATCCAGATAACGACGCCGATGCCCCGTTTCACGCTCCTCATCGCCCTCGCGCTCGTCGCCGGCTGCACCGAGGCCGGCCCGACCGACCGCACCGGGCCGACGGCCTCGACCCCGGCCGACTCGGCCGACGCCACGCGCGTCGTCACCATCGGTGGGCCGATCACCGAGATCGTCTACGCGCTCGGGCAGGGTGGCCGCGTCGTCGGGACGGACCGCTCCAGCCTCTTCCCCGAGGCCATCCTCGCGGGGCCGCGGCTGGACTACTTCCGGCAGACGTCTGCCGAGGGCGTGCTCGCGCTGCGGCCGACGCTCGTGCTGGCCGTCGACGGGACGGGCCCGCCGGGCGTGCTGGACCAGATCCGCGCCGCCGGCGTGGCGGTCCTCGTGCTGCCCGAGGCGACGGACGTCGCCGGCGCCGAGGCGCGCATCGCTCGCATCGGCCAGGTGCTCGGGCGGGAGGCGCAGGCCGACTCGGTCGTGGCCGTGATGCGCGCGGAGCTCGCCGCTGCCGAAGCCGCGAAGCCGGCGACGCCGCCGCGCGTGCTGTTCGTCTATGCGCGCGGCGCGGGCGTCGTGCTCGCCGCCGGGACGGGCGGCGCTCCGGAAGGCATCCTGCGCCTCGCCGGCGCCGAGACCGCCGTGACGGCATACGAAGGCTACCGTCCGCTGACGGCCGAGGCCGTCGTCGCCGCCGCGCCTGACGTCATCGTCGTGCCCGCCGGCAGCCTCGAGTCGCTCGGCGGCATCGACGGCCTGCTCCGCCAGCCGGGCCTGTCGCAGACGCCCGCCGGCCGCGCCCGCCGCATCGTCACCGTGGACGACGCCCTCCTGCTCGGCTTCGGGCCGCGCGTCGGACAGGGCGTGCGCGACCTCGCGCTCGGGCTCGCCGGGACGGGGGCATGACGGCCGAGGCACCCCTGCCGACGCTGGCCGAGCGCCCAGACGTCCGCGCTGACGCCCCGACCTCGTTCGAGGCGGCGGCCGTGCGTCAGGCGCGGCGCGTGCGGGTCGTGCTCGTCGGGTTCGGTGTGCTGCTCATGTTCGGCGCGCTGCTATCGGTCGGCGTCGGCGCCGTCGGGCTCGCGCCGGGGCAGGTGCTCGGGATTCTGCTTGCGCGGCTGGGCCTGGCAGGAGGCGCGGCGTTTACCGATCAGGAAGCGTCCGTGCTGCTCGCGATCCGGCTGCCGCGCGTGCTGCTGAGCGTCGTCGTGGGCGCCGGGCTGGC
>JBBSUZ010000025.1:0-17227 GCA_038233965.1 Rhodothermales bacterium
CGCTCTTCTCGCCGGACGGCACGAAGCTCGTCTTCGCCAGCAACCGCCGCGCCGACCGCGCCCGCTCCCGCGACACCAACATCTTCGTCGCCGACTGGGTCGAATAGGGTTGAGAGGTTACAGGGTTGAGAGGTTGAAAGGGAAATGCGGGAAGTGGAGATGCTCTTCTGCCTTCCCCTCTCAACCCTTCAACCTCCCAACCTTGAAACCTCAGTAGTGCTTGTATCCCGAGCTGTGCAGCGGGACCATCCGGCCGTCCGGAAGCGCGAGCGTGACGCCTTCTTCGGGCTCGACGATGCGGCCGACGACGGCCACGGTGCCCTCGGGGAGTTTGGCGACGTCGGCCTCGGAGAACGCGGCGAGCAGTTCGTAGTCCTCGCCGCCGTAGAGCGCGTAGGCGTCGGCGCGGGTCTCGAAGCGCTCGGCGGCCTGGAACGTCTGCACGTGGACCGGCAGCAGGCCGGCCTCGATGACGGCGCCGACGGCCGAGGCCTCGCAGATGTGGTGGACCTCGCTCGCGAGCCCGTCCGAGACGTCGATGAGGGCGGTCGGACGCAAGCCGGCGGCGCGCCACGCACGGACGCGGTCCAGCCGCGCCTGCGGCATCAGCTGCCGCTCGACGGCGTACGCGAACTCCTGGAGCGTCACCTGCGTGTCGCCTTCCGAGTCCGGCGCGTCCTTGCCGGCGAGCAGGACCTGGAGGCCGGCCGCTGCCGCGCCGAGGTCGCCCGTGACGACGAGCACGTCGCCGGGCTGCGCGCCGCGGCGGTACACGACGTCCTCCTCAGCGGCTTCGCCGACCACGGTGACGGTCAGCATGAGCCGGGCGCTCGCCGTCGTGTCGCCGCCGACGACCGTCAGGCCGTAGGCGCCGCACGCGGCGTCGATGCCGTCGTAGAGCGTCTCCGCGCCCTCGACCGACACGTTGTTCGGCAGCCCGAGCGCGACCGTCGCCCAGAGCGGGTCCGCGTTCATCGCCACCACGTCCGACACGGCCGTCGCGACGGCCTTCCAGCCGATCATGCCGAGCGGCGCGTACGAGCGGTCGAAGTGGACGCCCTCGACGAGCGCGTCCGTCGTGACGACGTGGACGCGGCCCGGGGCGACGGTGTAGACGGCGCAGTCGTCGCCGATGCCCTCGACGAGGCCGGCGGGGCGGGACGAGACGAGGCGCGCCTTCATCCGGTCGATGAGCCCGAACTCGCCGCCGTCGGCGACGGGGGTGAACCGGAGGTCGCCGTCAGGCAAGGGCAGGTCGCCGCCGGGCAGCGCGTCGTCAGAGGGCGTCGGAGAATCGGTCACGGAACGGGTGGAGGCTCAGGGAAGCGTCAGCGAGCCCTGGTAGGCGGCGCGCGACGCCCCGGTGACGGTCGGGAGGCCGGTTCGGATTCCGCCGGCCCACTCGTGCGCGAGAAGCGCAAACAGAACGGCCTCCTTGGCGTCCGGATCGACGCCGTACGCCGCCGTCGTCTCGAGCGGGACGGGCCCGAGCGCATCCGCGAGCGTGCGCATCAGGGCCGGGTTCAGGACGCCGCCACCCGACGCGATCACGCGCGCGGCTCCGGGCGCAAAGCGCTGGACGGCATCGGCGATAGAACGCGCGGTGAGGGCGACGGACGTCGCGAGCAGGTCTTCCGCCCGGTCCGGACCGTCGGCGACGAACCGTTCGACGTACGCGGCGCCGAAGTGCTCGCGGCCGGTCGACTTGGGCGGCGGCGCGGCGAAGAACGGGTCTGCGAGCAGACGGGCGAGCAGCCGCTCGTCCGGCAGGCCGTTGAGGGCGAGCGACCCATCGCGGTCGACGGGCTGGCCGGTGAGGCGAAGCGCGAGCGCGTCCGAGACGAGGTTGGCCGGGCCCGTATCGAAGGCGAGACTCGGCGGTCGGCCCGCCGGCAGAACCGTCACGTTGGCGACGCCGCCGAGGTTGAGCAGCACGCGCGCCTCGGCGTCCGACGAGAACAGGGCGGCGTCGAGGACGGGCGCGAGCGGCGCGCCCTGCCCGCCGAGCGCGACGTCGGCCGCGCGGAAGTCGGACACGACGGGAAGGCCGAGGCGGACCGCGAGCACGGCCGGGCAGCCGATCTGGAGCGTCGAGCGCGTCGGCACGCCGGCGCAGTCTTCGGCGACCGGCACGTGCTGGACCGTCTGCCCGTGCGACCCGACGAGGTCGGCTGCGACGCCCGCCTCGGCGATGGCGCGCTCGGCCGCGTCCGCGAAGCGGTGCCCCAGGCGGACGTGCAGCTGCGACACCATCCGCACGTCGGACGTCCCGACCTCGGTGCACGCGCGGATCGCGTCGCGCAGCACGTCGTCGTACGGTTCGGACACGAACGCCAGCGTCTCCGCCCGCACGTCGCGGCCGTGGCCGTCGAGGCGCACGACGGCGGCGTCGATCCCGTCCAGCGACGTCCCCGACATCAGCCCGACGACGATGCGCGGGCCGTGCCGCATGAGGCGCGCGATCGGGTGAACCCGAACCGGCGGGTGACCCTGCTGATGCGCGTCGGTCACGGGCGGCGGGCGCGCATCTCGGCGGCCTGCCCGAGCAGCGCCTCGGCGCGCTCCGGCTCGCGCGCGGCGAGCGTCTCGTAGACGAGCGCGGCCTGGACGTACTGGTGCTGCGCGGCGTAGATGCGCGCGAGCGTCTCGGACGCCATCTCGCCCGTGTCGGCTGCCGGGACGCGGACGGCGGGGCCGTCGAACGTCGGGTCCGGGCGGATGCGCGGGGCCGTCTCGAGGCTCGCGATCAGCAGGTCGAGTTCGTCCGCGACGGACCCGGCTCCCGGCTCCGCTGCCGGCTCCGCGAAGACCGACGCGCTCGGCGGCGCAGCCTCCTCGCCCTTCGGCGCCTCCGCGCTCGGCTCGTCCACGACCGGCTCGTCCACGACGGGCTCGGCCGTTCCGAACGGGTCAGCCGTTCCGAGCAAGTCAGCCTCGAGGGGCTCGTTCTCGATGGGCTCATCCGTGACGGGCGCGTCAGCCGCAAAGGCGCCCGGTTCGAGCGCGCCCATCTCGTCGTCGTCCAGCCCGAATGCGTCCGGCTCGGCGGACTCGTCCGTGACCGGATCGTAGAAGATGGGCGTGGGCGCGGCGAAGGCGGCGTCGACGAACCAGTCGTCCTCGGCGGCGGGCGGGGCTGCCGCGCCGTCTGGCGTCAGCATGTCCGCTGCCGCCGGGGCGTGCTCGGCCGGGGGCGTCGCGGTCGGAAGGTCCTCGAAGACGGCCCACGTCTCGTCGGCGGCGGGCGGAGTGGTCTCGGCGGGCGTGTCCTCGCCGGGGAGGAGGATCTGGACATCCGCGGGCTCGGAGCGGTCGCCCCAGTCCGCGAACGCGTCTCGCGGCGCGTCGCCGAGGCCTGAGTCGCCGGAAGCGAAGCCGGTCGTGACGTCGGCATCGGGCGATTCGGGAGCGTCCGGGGCGGACCTCGACGGCGCGTCTGCGGCGTCCGTCCCGAGCCAGCTCTCGCCCTCGTCGTCCATGTCGAAGGCGGAGAAGTCGAACCCGTCCGGATCGAACGCGTCGGGGTCGAACGCGTCCGCTCCGTCGTCGGAGAGGCCGGGGCTGTCGGTGTCGAGGAACACGAAGTCGTCCAGCGGAGCCGTCTCGATGACGAGATCGTCGGCGTCGGACTCGGGTTCTGCATCAGAGAACGTGGCCGGTTCGAGCCAGTCCTCCTGACGTGCGTCGGCGGGTGTCGGGCCGTCCGTCGCGTCCGCCGTCAGGTGCTGGTCGACGGGCCCGGCGACCTCGTCCACGACGACGGCATCGTCCGGACCGGGCGCGTCGTTGAGCACGTCGCGGTCGAGGACGTCCGGCGCGGGTGCGTCGGCGGCGGCGTGTGTGGCGTCGATGAGGCGCTGTCGCTCGCGGAGCACGAGGGGGCTGCGCGGGACGAGGAAGGCGGCGCGGTGCCACGCGGTGAGCGCCTCGGCGGGCCGCCCGGCCGCGTCGAGGGCGACGCCGAGCAGGACGTAGGCCGCGGCGTACGTCGGCGCGTCGGCGACGACCGCGGCGAGCGCCTCGGCAGCGTCCGCGGGTCGGCCGGCGGCGAGCAGCTCGGCCGGCGTCTGGAGGGCCGGCCGGACGGCGGAGAGGGAGGTTCCGGAGGACGGCATGGGCGGCGGTCGCGGTGCGGCAAAGTACGGCGCGAGTGCGCGCGCCGGCGGCGCCTACCAGTCCGATGTCGCGGCGGTGAACGCGTCCCGCGCGACCTGCGTGAGCGCCCGCTGCGCGGCCTCGGCCTCGCCCTGGAGGCCCTCGGACGGCGCGAAGTCCTCGTTCGCCGAGAACGCGCGGTCCAGCAGGTCCCGGCTCTCGACGCGGTCCGCGACGACGACGCGGACGGTGACGCTGACGCGGCTGAGCTGCGCGAGGTTGGTGCCCGTGACGGCGGCCGGAGTGACCGAGTAGCCGGTGATGGTCGCGCGGACGACGGCGTCGGCTCCGTCCTCGTCCGCGACGAGCGCGAGGCGCGAGCGGTCGGCGAAGCGCGACACGAGCGCGTCGGTGAGGCGCTGGTCCAGCGCGGGCGGTCCGCCGGCCGTCCGCAGCTCGGCGAGCGGGATGGCGACCGTCCGCAGGCGCTCCGGGATCGACGTCCCGGAGAAGCTGTATGCGCAGCCGGCGAGCAGGAGGACGAGCGGGAGGGCGAGGCGGGTCATGCCGGGCGAGCGTCTCATGCGTGGAGGGGGCGGGGAGGCCATGTGCGTCCGGGTGCCGAACGCCTCCCGTATGTACGGCCGAACCTGCCGCAGCCGGTGGGCTCGCGACAGGTTCGGTGGCGGGTCACGGCCGCAGACGGGCGCCTCGTCTCTCAGGCGGCCTTTCGGCGCGTCGAGACGCGCATCTCGGGCTCGGCCGTTGCGGAGTCGCCACCAGCCGAGTCACCCGACGGCGTGTCGCCGTAGCGGGCCTGGAGGCGGCCGAGCAGGTCGAGCGTCTGGTCGGCCGAGAGGTCGTCGAGGCTGCCGACGCCGCAGTAGTGGCGGGCGGCGAGGAGCACGCGCGGGCGGTCCAGCCCGGCCGCCTCGGCGTGCGCGAGCAGGTCCGCGAGCGCGTCCGAGCGCGTTGGCGCGGGCGCCACCGCGGGCTTGTCGACGAGTTCCGCGACGGCCTCGGGCTGCGGGGCCACGCCCAGGCGCGCGAGCAGGTCGGCGAAGGTCGGGTCGACGAACTCCATGCCGACCGGCAGGTCCGACGCGTTGCTCTTGACGACCGTCGCGACGCGGCGCGTCTCGAAGCCGTCGTGGCGCAGCGCGAGTTCGATCATGACGTCGACGAAGTACTCGAGGCCGGACGTCGTCATGGGCAGGACGCGGCCCATCTCGTTCTCCTCGCGGTCCTCGCGGCCCTTGGCCGCGATCTGGTCCGTGATGACGACGCACGCGCCCGAGTCGACGCAGAGGCGGCGGAGGACTTCCTGAAACACGATCTGGTCCGCCTGGAGCGCCTCCGCGGAGGGCACGGCGCTCGGGTCGCCGGTCGCCTCGCGGGCCGCCTCGACCGAGACGCGGTGCTTGCGGCCGAAGTACATCGCCCACGAGTCGAGGGCGTAGCAGCCGTAGCCCTGCTCGGCCCGGCCGTCGCCCAGCGCCCAGTCGATGAATGGCAGCAGCTCGTCCGGGTGCTCGATCTCGAGCGCGTCGTAGACGGAGCCGTCGGAGCCGGGCAGCAGGCGCGCCTTGCGCTCGGTGTCGAAGGTGCAGAGGCGGCCGAGGCCGGCGTCGGCCAAAGAGGCGGCGAACCAGCTCTTGCCCGTGCCCGCGGCACCGCGGACGGCGACGACGAGGCGGCGCTGCTTCGGCCGGCGGCTGAGGGGGTTGATCATCGGTACGGGGTTCTGGGTACGAGGTACGACGTGTGATGGCACGGAGATGGACTCGGTCGGGACACCCCGTACCGAGAACCTGGAACCCCGTACCGAGCGGCGCTAGCCGGTCTTGCGGAGCGGCTCGGGGGCGACGCGGCGGAGGGCGGGCGTGAGCGTGCCGTCGGCGGCGTAGGGGGCCCAGACGGCGGGCAGGCGGCGGTCCAGGCGGCGCACGAGGATGTGCGGCGTCTGCCCGTTGGCGACGTGCCAGAGGTGGCGCTCGGGCGACGCGCTCGCGTCGTCGGGGTCGAGCGCGTACGGGACGAGCACGGACGGCTGCTCCGGGCGGACCGTCACGGCCTTCGCCTCGGGGCTCGCGAGCGTGCGGAGGTTGATGCGGCCGCGCTCGGAGAACAGGTCCGCGTCCCACTGCGATAGCAGGAACAGGACGTCCTCCATGTGGTGCAGCAGGTCTGACCCGCGCAGCCGGACGACCGCATCAGCCGCGCCGACGGCGAGGACGGTCGCGTCGCGGCGCCGCAGGCGGTCGTGGTCGCGGAGGGCCGAGCGGCCGGGCGCGCCGGCCTCGAAGGCCACGCGCCGCGTCGCGCCGGGAAGCCCGGCGACGGGGACGTCCACGGCGAGGTCCAGCGTGAAGTAGGCCGGGCCGTGGCTCGGGCCCGCGGCGATCTCGACGCCGACCTCGGACGTCAGCCGGGCGTCCTCGCGCAGGTACTTGACGAGGTGCCACGCGAGCTCGTCCTGGATCGCGCCGGGATAGGGCGGCTCGATGTGGACCTCGGGGCCGGCGAGCATCTGCGACGGGCGCGGGGCGGCCGAAAGGGTGACGCGGTGCATGTCGGAAGCGGCAGGAGAGAGGGGGCGCGCCGGATCTCGCACGCGCACGCGAAAGATGACATCCGCCTGTGCCATCTGAGCGTCACACCTACCAAAACCGCTGTCGCGCCGGTTCTACCTTCGATCCGCGGCCCGCCGCCCTCTCTCACTTCCCCGTCTCGATGCGCCGTCTCGCCGCCGTCCTCCTGATCCTCGCCGCCGCCGCCGCGCCGCGCGCCCAGACCGGCTTCAGCGCCACGAACGGCCGCAACCACCCCGAGCTGACCTGGGTCGTCGCGCGAACCGAGCACTTCGAGATCGTCTACCCGGACCGCCTCGCGGGCATCGAGGCGCTCGCCGCGCCCATCGCCGAGGCCACGTTCGCCGCCGTCACCGCCAACCTCGGCGGCGCGGCCGGCCCGATCACGTTCGACGACCCGATCCGGATCTACCTCTCGGACGAGGACGAGATCGCCAACGGCACGGCGTACAGCGTCGGCTCGGCGGGGTTCACGACGATCTGGGTCCACGTCAACGACGCCGCGACCGTCTTCTCCGGCAGTGCGGGCTGGCTGCGGAAGGTGCTCGCCCACGAGATCACGCACCTCATCCACTTCCGCGCCGTCCAGTCCAACATCGGCCTGCTCTCGACCTTCCTCGCGGACCCGCTGCCGCGCTTCTGGACCGAGGGCCTCGCGCAGTACGAGACCGAGCGCTGGGACGCGCAGCGCGGCGACCGCTGGCTCCGGACGGCCGTCTTCGAGGACCGCCTGAACTACGACGACGGCTCGTCGGTCCAGAACGGGCGCCTGCTCTACGCGCTCGGCAACTCGCAGCTGCGCGTCCTCGCCCAGCAGCAGGGCGACTCGACCATCGCCAAGATCCTCGGCTTCCGCGCGCCGGCCCTCTTCGGCCTCGCCCGCGTCAACGACTTCAACCGCGCGTTCGAGTCTGTCACCGGCGAGACGTACGCCACGTTCAACGAGGCGTGGCGGCAGCACGTCAACGTCTACTACAACACCATCGCCGGCCAGATGGAGCGGCTGGACTCGCTCGGGACCGGCCCGCTCGCGCTCCCCGGCCAGGTCGTCTACGACGTTGCCTTCAGCCCGGACACGAGCCAGGTCGCGGTCGTGGCGCTGCCGAGCCTCCGCCGGCCCGTCCGCCGCCTCTACGTCACCGCCAACCCCGGCCTGCGGACGATGCGTGCCGCCCGCGACTCGGCTGCCGCCGACTCCGCGGCGCGCGCCGGCGAACGGCCCGTCCCGAGTGGGCTCCGCATCCTCGCTGAGGGCTCGATCGAGGGCGCCGTCTCGTGGAGCCCGGACGGCCAGCAGATCGCCTACTCGCGCCTCCACCGCGGCGCACACGGCTCGCTCGTCACGGACCTCTACCTCGTCGACGTCGCGACGGGCCGCAAGCGTCGGCTCACGACCAACCGCCGCGCGACGTCGCCGGCATTCTCGCCCGACGGCCGCCGCCTCGCCTTTGTCGGCTCGGCCGACGGTGCCGGCGGGTCCGACGCGTCCAACGTGTTCACCCTCGACATGGCGACGGGCGCGGAGACGCCGCTCACACGCCTCGCCGGCACCGTCCAGATCACGACGCTGCGCTGGAGCCCGGATGGCGGGAGACTCGCCCTCGCCCTCTTCGACGGTCGCCGCGACCTCGCGGTCGTCGACGCCGCGACGGGCGACCTGACGCGCCTCGGCACGGACCGCGACAACCCCGATGAGGCCCTCCGCGACGACCGTCTCCCCGTCTGGAGCCCGGACGGCCGCACGCTCGCCTTCACGAGCCTCCGCGACGGAG
This sequence comes from Rhodothermales bacterium, assembly GCA_038233965.1. Classification (GTDB taxonomy): domain Bacteria; phylum Bacteroidota; class Rhodothermia; order Rhodothermales; family Rubricoccaceae; genus DASVSE01. Next base: position 8,459 of record JBBSUZ010000025.1, read on the forward strand.
CGCCGAACGTGTTTGCACTGGGGGTTGGGGATCGGGGATTGGGGGTTGGGGAAACGCAGCCGTCCGATTCAACCTCTGCTCTCAGGGTCAACCCCCCAACCCCTAACCCCCGATCCCCTGCGGGCGACGCCCGCGTCACCTACCTCTTCGACGGCGCCGAAGTCCGCGGCTGGCTGCCGCCGAGCGCCGACCATCCCGAGGGCCGCCTCGTGCTCTTGGCCAGCGAGACCAAGCGCCGCGACCGCATCTACGTCGTCGACGCCCGCCGCCAGCCGACCGTCGCGCCCGCGCCGCTCGTCGTGCCGCCGGCCTACGCCGCGTGGACCAGCCACCGCCCGCCGGCCGAGATCCCGATCGAGATCGCGCCCGACGCCTCGCTCGTCACCGCCCGCTACCCGTACCGCTCGCTGCGGCACCTCACGCACGCGATCACGCTGCCGCTCCCGTACCTCGACCCCCAGAACAACGACTACGGCTTCTTCGCCAACTCGCTCTTCCTCGAGCCGCTCGGCAAGCACGCGCTCGTCGTCCTCGCCGGCGTCTCGGTCACCCAGCCCGTCGCCAAGTCGTTCCTGCTGCTCGAGTACATCAACCGCACGCTCGGGCCGACGATCACGGTCGACCTCTACCGCTTCCCGAGCCCGTCGAGCTTCTACGGCAACTCCGTTCTCGTCGAGGATCTGACGGGCGGGGACATCTCGGCGAGCCTCCCGCTCGACGTCATCGACCGGCCCTACACCGACTTCCTCGTCGGCGCCCGCCTGCGCTACGCATATGCGAGCCCGCTCAGCCTCGACCGCTTCACGGACCTCGACTCGGCCGGCGACTCGCTCCTCACGCCCGAGGCGGGGACCCGCGCAGACCTCCAGCTCGGCGTCGCCTACAAGTTTCAGCGGCCCTACCGCTACAACAACATCGCCCCGTTCGACGGCACCGGCGCGCGCTTCCGGACCACGGTCGGCGCGCCCATCCTCGGCGCCGACCGCTGGTTCGCGCGGCCCGATCTGCTGGCCTACGCGACGAGCCCGAACCTGCTCGGCGGCGTCCGCCTCTTCGCGCGCGGCCGGGCGACGGCCGTCTTCGGCGAGCAGCTCGCGCAGGACTACGTCGGCCTCTCGCGCTTCGACGACGTCGACGTCCAGCTCCCGTTCGTCGGGGCCGTGACGCTGGACGACGCCGAGCGCGTGCGCGGCTACCGCCGCTACGCCGTCGGGACGCGCGCGCTGTTCGGGTCGGTCGAGCTGCGCGCGCCCGTCATCGCGGACTTGCAGACGACCGTCCTCGGGCTCGTCCGCTTCGGTGCCGTCGCGCCCGCGCTCTTCGCCGACGGCGGCCTCGTGTTCACGGGCACGGACGTCTCGGGCGGCGTGCGCCGGCTGGGCGTCGGGGCCGAGCTCAAGAACGTCGTTTCGATCGGCGGCTTCGAGATCCTGCACGCCGTCGGCGTCGGCCTGCCCGCCTCGCGCGTCGGCGACGTCTTCGACGGCACGATCCGCCGCGACGACCTCGACATCTACTACCGCATCCAGGGCGCCATCCCGTTCTGATGCGACGTTCCGGGGTCTGGTTGGTGAATCGAACACCCGTCTCCAACGTCATTCTGGGAAATTGCCTGGAGAAGCGTGAACATGCCAACACCGTCATCCTGAGCTTGTCGAAGGATCTCTGCCGAGCGAGCGGCTCGGGGTGTGCACGCTGTCAAGAGGCTGTGCTCGGCAGAGATCCTTCGACTGCGTTCGCCTGCGGCTCGCTTCGCTCAGGATGACATGGATTGGAGGTTCGTGCACGGGTGAGAGCGGGTGAGCGGACGGTGAGAAACGGACGGCCGGCAGGGACTTTCCGGCCACGCCGCGTTCATCGCCGGCTCCCGTCCGCCCGCCCCATGCCGCCCTCCGACCCGCCTGATCTCGACGTCGTCGTCGTCGGCGCCGGACTGTCCGGTATCGCGGCGGGCTATCACCTCGGGACCGCCGGCGTGCGCTACGCTGTCCTCGAGTCACGCGACGCCATCGGCGGCACGTGGGACCTGTTCCGCTACCCCGGCCTTCGCTCGGACTCGGACATGCCGACTTACGGCTACGCCTTCGAGCCGTGGACGGGCGACCACGCCATCGCGAGCGGACCCGAAATCCTCGACTACATCCGCACGACGGCCGCGCGCCACGGCATCGACCACCACATCCGCTTCGGACGACGCGTCGAGCGCGCGGACTGGGACTCGGACAGCGCACGCTGGACGCTCGACGTGCGGGTCGACGGCCGCGCCGAGCGCCTCACGTGCCGCTTTCTGCTCATGTGCAGCGGCTACTACGACACCGCGCAGGGCCACACGCCTGCTTTTGCCGGCGTCGAGCGCTTCGCCGGGCCAGTCGTCCACCCGCAGGCGTGGCCGGACGATCTCGACTGGGCGGGCAAACGCGTCGTGATCGTCGGCAGCGGGGCGACGGCCGTGACGCTCGCGCCCGTCCTCGCGCGGACGGCCGCGCACGTCACGCTGCTCCAGCGCTCGCCGACCTACATCGTCTCGCAGCCCGCCGCCGACCCGGCCGCCGACTGGCTCCGCGCGCACCTGCCCGAGCGCCTCGCGTACCGCCTCACGCGCGGCAAGAACGTCGCCGGGCGGCTCGCCTTCTACGCCGTCTCGCGCCGCTTCCCGGCGCGCGTCAAGCGCCTGCTCATCGGGCAAGTGCAGGCCGCGCTCGGGCCCGACGCCGACGTCGCGACCGACTTCACGCCGCGCTACGACCCGTGGGACCAGCGCATCTGCGTCGTCCCCGACGCCGACCTGTTCGACGCCATCCGCGGCGGCGACGTCTCGGTCGTGACCGACCACGTCGAGACGTTCACCGAAACCGGCATCCGCCTCGCGTCGGGCCGCGACCTCGAGGCCGACGTCGTCGTGACCGCGACCGGCCTCGACGTCCGCCTCATGGGCGACGTCGCGCTGAGCGTCGACGGCGCGCCCGTCGACCTCGCGACGCGGATGGTCTACCGCGGCGTGCTGCTCTCGGGCGTGCCCAACTTCGCGTCCGTCTTCGGCTACACGAACACGTCGTGGACGCTGCGCGCGGACCTCAGCTGCGCCTACGTCTGCCGCCTCGTCGGCTACATGGCGCGGCGCGGCTACACGTCCGTCGTGCCCCGCCCCGACGCCAACGTCCGCCCGGCGCCGTTCCTGGATTTCACAGCGGGCTACGTCGAGCGAGCGCGGGCACGGCTGCCGCAGCAGGGAATCAGCGGGCCGTGGCGCAACCGCCAGAACTACCTCCGCGACGTCGTCGCGATGCGCGTCGCGCCGTTCCGCGACGGCGTTCTCGCCTTCGGTCCGCGCCGGCCGCTGCCCGATCCCAGAAACGCCATCGCGGGTCTCCGGCAGCGCGCCCACCGCGTCAGTTCAGCGTGGGCACGGTCGTCGAGCCGGCGAAGCCGGGATACTCGATGACGCCGATAACGTTGCCGAACGGGTCCTCGACGGTCGCGACCCGGATGTCGCCGCCGACGCCGTGGGGCTCTTCGTCCGGCGTCGCCCCCATGGAGACGAGGCGCTCGAAGGCGTCGTCTGCGCTCACGACGCGCCAGTAGGCGAGCGTCCCGCCGCGCCCGGCCGCCTGCTCGACCGGCACGAGGCCGAGTTCGTACGGCCCGACGCGGAAGCCGACGTAGTACGGCTCGGCGAAGTACGGCTCGCCGATGATGCCGGCGTACCACGCCCGCGCGAGGTCGAGGTCCGGGACGGCGTAGACGACGGTCGGGAGGGCGTCGAACATGGGCTCAGGCGTCAGGCGGCGAGGCGCTGCGCGGCGTGGAGGCCGAAGATGCGCGGGTGGACGACCCGGCCGACCATGAACGCGCCGTCGGCGGCCGTCGTGAACTCGGCGTCCAGCAGCCCGTGGCCGGCCATCTCCACGACGACGGCGTGGCCGAGGCGCGACGTGTCCCCGTCGGTCGGGCGGAGCCAGCGCGCGGCGAGGCGGTTGATCTCGACCCACGTGAGCTGCCCCTGCGGGGCGGCCGAGGCGGCGGCGAGCACCTCGATCACGAAGTCGGCGGCGTAGGGGAGCGTCTCGGCGAGCGGGATCTGGGACATCGGGGCGGCGGGGTGGGGGGATGCCGCAACGTCGCCCTCCCGGTATGACACCCCTGTGTCACGCCGCGTCACCGGAATCCAGCTCGCGCCGCCTCACACGTTTCGCACCTCCGCCGTCATCACCAGCGGCGTCTTCGGCCGCAGCGTCACCGAGCCGTGCATGTCGGGCACCGGGCCCGTCGCACGGAGCCGCCACCGCCGGGCGAGCGTCGCCAGAACGAGGACGGCCTCGGTCCACGCGAACTGCTCGCCGATGCACCCGCGGCGGCCCGCGCTGAACGGGATGTAGGCAAATTTATGCCGGGTGGACGTCGCCTCCGGCGTGAACCGGTCGGCGTCGAACACGCGCGGGCGTGCCCAGAAACGTGGATCGCGGTGGACGAACAGCGGCGCGAACAGGACTGTCGTGCCGCGCGGGACGGGCATGCCGCCGAAGTCGGTGTTGCGCGCCGCCTCGCGGCTGACGGCCCACGCCGGCGGGCGCAGCCGCATCGCCTCGGCCATGACCTGCCGCGTCACGGGCAGGATCGGCAGGCTGTCAAACGTCGGGTCTGCGTCGAGCGCGTCGACCTCGGCGTGGAGGCGGGCTTCGGCGTCGGGGTTCTGCGCGAGGAGCGCGAACGTCCACGCGAGCGCGACGGCCGTCGTCTCGTGGCCGGCGAGCAGCAGCGTCATCGCCTCGTCGCGGACTTCGAGGTCGGTCATCGCCTCGCCCGTCTCGGCGTCGCGCGCGTCGACCAGCATCGACAGCAGGTCGTCGTGACCCTCGGTGCCCGCCTGCCGGCGCTCGGCGATGAGGCGGTAGACGAGCCGGTCGAGAGTCGCCCGGGCCTGCGCCGTGCGGCGGACGGCCGGGAGCGGGAGCCACGTCATCTTGTCCGCGAGCGGAAACTGCGAGCGGTCGAAGCCGCGCAGCATCTCGCCGATCGCATGCTGCACCTCGCCCGCGTGTTCGAGCACGTCGGCCGAGACGAGCGTGCGGCCGGCGATGGCGAGCGCGAGCCGGTTCATCGCCGCCCCGACGTCGAGCGCCTCGCCGGGCGCCCAGCGGTGCGCCTCGGCGACACTTTGCGCGACTATCGTCTCGGCGTAGCCGCGCAGCTTGCGGTGGTGGAACGCGGGCAGCACGAGGCGCCGCTGGCGCGTGTGGACGGGCGTCTCGCTCGTGAGCAGGCCGTCGCCGAGGATCTGACGGGCGAGCCGGAGGCCGCGCGCCTTGGTAACGTCCGCGTTCTTGTCCACGAGAACGGCCCGGATGAGATCCGGGTGGCGCAGCAGCACGACGCCCGGTCCGACCGGCGGCCGCGCCCAGACGGCGTCGCCGCCGACGGCGTCGAGCGCGCCGACGCCCGTCAGCAGGTCGCGCGCGAAGGCGGCGAGCAGGCCGCCAGGCCGGCGCGACCGATACAGACGGACGTCGGGCACAGGTTATCGGCCGATCTGTCCCGCGGAGTCGTCGCGGCGGCCGAAGATGGCGTCGAGCACGCCCTTCTTGAGCAGGAGCGACGAGGCGCCGGCGACGACGAGGTCGCCCATGAGGCGGCGCGTCGTGCGGAAGCGGAACAGGCCCGTCACGACGCCCGTCGTCGTGCGCAGCAGCATCTTGACGGTGCCAAACAGGAGCGGGACGATGAGGATCGCGCCGAGGAAGCCGAGGGCGACTTCGAGCAGGGAGCGGGTGGCGGGGTTGGACGAGGCCATCGTGGGGACGGGCGGGCGAGAGAAGGGAGCGGGTCATACCCGGCGCCGGGCGTCACGTTTCCGTAACCACGCCGCGATCGGGCGGTGCGTCCGCGCGTCGGGCCGTATCGTCCGCCATCGCCTGCCCGCGTTCCGATGGCCCGCTCGACGAAACCGCCCCGCCGGCTCCCCAAGTCGCTCCGAAAGGGGGCGCTGCCGTACCGTGCGTCCGACGTCTGGCTCGCCGGGGTCGGCGCGCTCGCGCACTCGCTCGAGACGGGCCGCGGCCGGTTCGACACGCTCCTCGCGCGCGGGCGTCACGTGCAGGCGGAGGGCAGCAAAGCTGTCCAGGATGCGATTCGTCAGGCGGTTGAGGCCGAGGCGGACGCGACGTCGGGGGCGCTCAGTGCGGCGGACGCGCTCGCGATGACGGCCGAGCAGGTCGTCGCCGAGCACGTCCCCGAGCCGTCTGCGGTCGCTGCGCTCCGAGACACGGTGGACGCCCTGTCGGCCCGCGTCGCGGCGATGGGCGGCGGGCCGACCGAGGTCTCGGTCGCGGCGACGCCCGTCGGGTGGACGGTGTCGCTCGGCGAGCACGTCGCGTGCGTCTGCCCGACGCGCCGCGAGGCGGTGGCGGCGGGCCGGCGCGAGGCGCGGGCGGCGGCGCCAGCACGCCTCGTCGTGCGGCGCGCGGACGGGACCGACGCCGAGACGGCGACCTACGGCGGCTGACGGGCGTCAGGCCGAGGCGCCGGCCTCGTAGTGGTCCGCGATCGCGTCGAACTCGGCCTCGAACGCGGCGACGAGCCGGGCCGGGTCCGCGACGTACGCCGCGTCCGCGCAGATGCCGACGCGGACCTCGCCAGCGTAGCTCAGGATGCTCAGGCCCAGCCCGATGTCGCCGGCCTGCGGCACCCAGAACATCAGCGTCTCGACGGCCCCGCCGCCCATGTGGATCGTCTCGGTCGGGCCCGGCACGTTCGTCATCACGATCGACGCCTTCTGGCTGAACATGTCCACGACCTGCGTGTGGAGCCAGCGCGGCGCGCGCCCGATCGACTGCAGGATGAGGAAGACGAGGCCCGCCTGCGCCGACCCCTTCAGCGCGTCCATGCGCCGCTTGGTCTCCGCGAGGCGCTCGGCCGGGCTGTCGAGCGAGACGGGGAGCAGCAGGAACGCGAGCCCGAAGGCGTTGCCCAGCTCGGACGCCCGCTCGATCGGGCGCACGTTCACCGGCACGGCCGCCCGCACCTCGACGTCCACGACCGGCTCGCCGACATCCTGCAGGTAGCGCCTCAGCCCGCCCGTGGCGGCCGCCATCAGGACGTCGTTGATCTTGGTGCCCGACGCCGCCGCGACGCCGCGGACGCGCTCGAGCGGGAAGGCCTGCGTCCACGCCGCGCGCTTGTCGGCCGAGGCGTCGCCCTTGAAGACGGTGTCGGAGTCGGGCCGCATCAGGAGCAGGCCCGCCGCCGCCTTCGCGCCCGCGCCGACGACCGCGAGGCGGCCGCCGAGGTGCCTCGGGTGGATGAGGAGGTCGCGCGTCTCGGCGACGGCTCCCGCGAGCGTGTCCGCGAGGCGCTGGCCGAGCGGCACGAGCGCCCGCTTGGGCCGCGACGCCGGCAGGTTGTCCGTGCTGAACGTCTCGTCGGCCGCCGAGAGCACGACGTGCATCAGCCCGATCCCGTCGCCGATGCAGTGGTGCAGGCGGACGACCGCGGCCGTGCCCGTCGTGCCGTCGCCGTTGTCGACGGACGGAACGAAGTGGATCGTCCACGGCGAGCGGTCGAAGCCCAACGGCTCGGACATGAGGCGGCTCACGAGCGCCTGGAGCTCGTCGCGACCGGCCGGTGCGGGCAGCGGGGCGTCGAAAAAGTGGCTCGCCGTGTCGTAGTCCGGCTCCGGCACCCACCGCGGGCTCGACGTCGCCGGGCCCTCGACGGCCATCCGGAAGCGGTCGAACGCGGCGATGCGCTCGTGCCAGAAGCGCTCGAAGTCGGCGCGCGCGACGTGCCCGCGGAAGCCGATCACGCCGGTGATCGTCATCGGGTTGGTCGGCTCCTCCATGCGCAGCCACGCGCTGTCGGGCGTGGACATCGGAAACGGCCGGGGCGGAGTCATGCGCGCGAAGGGTGTCGGACCCGGAACGTACCGCGCGCGGGCTTCACGCGCCGGCGTCCCGCGTCGGGGTGTCTGTGGGCGGGCTCGGGCGGCGCAGCGGCGGGCGGCGGCTGAGGATCGTCGAGAGCACGAACGCCTCGCGGATCGCCGCCGGCGAGCCGAATCGCGGTGCCGGGGCCGGCGTGGGCGCCGGGGCGAGGCCGTGCGGGTCGTAGCCCGGCCGGTTCGCGGTCCGGTTCGCGTTGGCCGGCCGCTGGTCCGCGAAGGAGGTGCGCGAGAAGGCGACCTCGGACAGCGGGTTGTCGTCGCCGAAGCCGTGGCGGTCGTGGTCGAAGCCGCCCGACTCGGTCTGGAAGCCGCGCGACGCATCGGCCTGCTGCCCCTCGAGCGACCGGAAGGCCGTCGCCTCCTGTGTGCGTGCCTTGTCGCGCGCGAAAGCCGCGCGGTTCTCGGCGTACATCTCGTTGTCCGGCCGCTGTGCGGTGGGCGACCGCACCGGCGGCTCGGGCCGGGTGAACTCGCGCTTCGCGTCGGGGACACGCGTCGCCGACGGCGCGGCGGGCGGTGCGCCCGTCGCCTGCTCCTCGAGGCGGGCGAGCAACTGCTCGAACGGCGTCGGCCCGGTCGTGTTGACGGACGGCGGCCGCACCTGTTTCTGCTGGACGGGCGCGACGCGGTCCCGGTCCGGTCGCCTGCGGAACTTGAGCGCGAGGTAGCCCGCAGCGATCAGGAACGGGAGGAGCTCCGAGAGCGAGTCCATCGCGGCGTCCGGTGGTGTGCGGCAGGATACGCCGCCGCGCCGCGCGAGGATGCGCGGCGGGTTCGACAGGCCCGACGTGCGGTATCGACGTCGCCTCTGTCCGGCTGCAATCGGAATCGCC
>JBBSUZ010000026.1:0-17053 GCA_038233965.1 Rhodothermales bacterium
GAATGTGTCGTCGGAGCGGGCTGCCGCGCGCAGGGCAGCATCTTCGTCATCGGTGAGCGTGCGGACGAACAGAAACGGCTTCATCAGAGCGGCGGCGGTGAAAGCGCATCAACGCATCACACCGCCGGCCGTTGCACTAGGCCCGACGCCTTCATGCCGCCCATCGGGGCGTCGACCGAGCTCCATGTCGCGGCGTAGCCCTCGTTGACGTTGACCGTGCCGCAGGAGAGGCGCTGCGCGAGGCGGCGGCCGCGGGCGGTGTCGCGCGTCCAGACGCTCGCGTTGAGGCCGTACGCGCTCGCGTTCGCGAGCCGGACCGCCTCGTCCTCGTTGGCCACGCGGTAGACCGAGACGACCGGACCGAACGTCTCCTCGGCCGCGACGGCCATCTCGGGCGTGACGCCTTCGAGGACGGTCGGCGCGTAGAAGAACGGGCCGACATCGAGGCGCGCACGTCCGCCCGCCCGGGCGACGGCGCCCTGGGCGAGCGCGTCGTCGACGTGCTCGGTCGTCTTGTCGAACTGCGCCTGCGAGACGAGCGAGCCCATCTCGACCGCATAGTCGGCCGAGGCGCCCAAGCGCATCCGCTCGACGCGCGCGGCGAAGCGGTCCAGAAAGGCGTCGTAGACGGCCGCGTGCACGTAGAGGCGCTCGATGGAGACGCAGAGCTGGCCGGCGCTCGTGAAGCAGCCCCGCACGAGCCCTTCGACGGCGCGGTCGAGGTCGGCGTCGTCCAGCACGACCGCCGGGTTCTTGCCGCCGAGCTCGAGCGAGCTGTGAACGAGGTGCTCGGCCGCGCCCTGCGCGACCGTGCGGCCGGTCCTGGTCGAGCCCGTGAAGCCGACGAAGTCGACGGCGCCGACGAGCGCGGGGCCGAGCGTCGGGCCGTCGCCGGTGACGACCTGGACGAGGCCCTCGGGCAGTCCCGCCTCGACGAGCAGCTCGGCCGCCCGGAGCGCCGTCAGCGAGGTCTGCTCGGCGGGCTTCAGCACGACCGCGTTGCCGGCGAGCAGGGCCGGAATGGCGTCCGTGACCGCCATCGAGAGCGGGTAGTTCCACGGCGCGATGATCCCGACGACGCCGACCGGGTGGCGATGCTCGACGGTCGAGGTGAGCAGCGGAAGCGCGCCTCGGCGCGTGCGCGGCCTCAGCATCCGCTCGGCGCGGACAGCGTAGTGCCGCGCGACGATGGCGACGTCCAAGACCTCCTCGAGCGCGTGCCGGCGCGACTTGCCGGCTTCGAGCTGCATGAGGTCCATCAGCTCGTCCTGATGGCCGAGCGTCAGGTCGTGGTAGCGGAGGAAGATGTCGCGGCGGCGCTGGTGCGGCGTCTGGGCCCACGCCGCCTGCGCCTGGCGCGCGCGCGCCACCGCGGCACGCATATCGTCGGGCGTGCAGAGCGGGAGCGAGACGGTCGGCTCACCCGTGAACGGCGCCTGGACTGACAGACGGCCAGCATCTGGCCCCGCGGGGACGCGGCGGAGGAGCGCCTCGGTGGACGTGGACAGGTGCGCGCCGGGCGCGTGCGTGTACGCGAGCATGAGAAGGGAGTCGGGAGAGAAGCAGACGGCCCGGTCAGTCGGCGTGGCCGAGACCGGGCCACAGGTCGCGCTCGAGGTCTTTCCCCGAGAGGGCCGTCTCGATGTCGAAGTCCAGCAGGGTCTTCCACGGACTGACGGCGCGCACGACCGGCGCGACGCTGGCGACGCCGAGTGTGCACGCGGCCGTCAGCTTGCGCAGGGAGGCACGGACCGGAGCGGGGACGGAGAGCGACCGCCGGAGTGCGCCCCACGCGGAGCGCGGCGAGAGGGCCGCGTCGCGGGCGACGACGTGGAGCTCGCGCAGCCGAGGGCACTCGTCGGCGAAGTCCTGGATGTGCCCGACCGCGATCTCCGGCGTCGAAGTGACCGCGTAGATCTCCTCGGTCGTGTCGAGCAGGCGCCGTGCTGCGCACGAGAGGCCAAGGCCGGGTGCGTCGGCGCGGCCTTCGAGCAGGCGGAGCCGCCCGCTATCTTGCGCGCCCCGGTGCATCTGGCTCGCCTCGGCCCACCGGTCGTGGGGGACGACGCAGGTGACGGGGCGAGCGTCCGTCGTGATCAGGCGCTCCACGATCTGAACCGCGGCAGGTGCGGGGTACCCGACCACCAGCACCGTCGGCGCGGGCCGGCGGGGCGTGCCGAGGAGCGGGTACGTCACCGTCGGGAGCGGGCCGGTGTAGCCATCGCCGCGAGCGTGCGCAGAGGGGGACATGAGAGGGGTCATGGAAGTGGGGGCAACGGGTTGGGCAGCGCCGAGACCAGCGGGGACCGGCGGGCTACTGCGCGTCCAGGAAGGCGTCCATGAGGCGCGCCGTCTCCTCGGGCACCTCCATCATCGGTCCGTGGCCGACGCCGTCGAGCACGACGAGGCGCGCATTGGGGAGCGCACGGGTCCAGAGCGGCGCGGCCGACACGTCGAGCACGCGGTCGGCGGCGCCCCACAGGAGCAGCGTCGGCGCCTCGATCTCGGGGAGCCGGGCCAGGAGCGACCCGCGCTCGGCCCCGAGGTTGCGGAACAGGTCGCGCAGGAACGGGGCGCGGCGAGCGGCGGCGGCAGCCAGGACGTTGCGCGCCGGCCCGGGCAGGTCCGGCGGGCGCGCGAACGCGAAGGCCAGCAGCCGGTCGTACTCGGCCCGGTTCGTCGGGACGAGCGGGTTCGTGCCGGTGGCCGTCAGCGAGTCGAGCCCGCTCGGCGTCGGCGACGGCACGCCGGAGGGGTCCAGCAGGACGAGCGAGCGCACGCGGTCGGGGTGCTCGAGCGCGACGATCGTCGCGACGAGCCCGCCCATCGAGTTGCCGCTCAGGTCGACCCGCTCCGCACCGATGGCGTCGAGGAAGGCAGCGACATCGGCGGCGTAGCGCCGGGCGTCGTAGCGGGCGCCGGGCTCGGCCGGGCTGTCGCCGTGGCCGGCGAGGTCGGGCGCCAGGATGCGCCGGCCGCCTTTGAGCGCAGTCACCAGGCCAAGCCAGCCGTCCTTCTCGGCGCCAAACCCGTGGACGAGGACGAGCGCCGGCTCGGTGCCGGGCCGCTCCAGGTACGCGACCGGCAGCCCGTTTACCTCAGCGGTACGCTCTGCAAGCCCGGCGGCGTCCCGGCGCTGCCCGACGGCCCGGTCGACGAGCGCGCGCTGGACCGGGAGACAGCCGGCGAGGGTGAGCAGGAGAACGAGGGAGAGTGCGCGCATGAGAGAGAGGGTGGAGACGCCCGGCAGCGGATAGTGGCGGCGGATCTTGGATTGAGCGCCTGCTCAATAAGCATACGCTATATTGAGCACTTGGTCAACAGCTCTCTCAAAACGTCATGCCCGGCCCCAGAATCCCCGAAGATCAGCGACGCGACGAGCTCTTGGCCGCCGCCTACCGCGTCGCGACGCGCGACCGCCTCGGTGGCCTGACCACGCGCGCGGTCGCTAAGGAGGCAGGCGTCAGCAACGGCCTCGTCTTCTTCCACTTCACCTCTCGCGAGGGCTTGGTGCTAGCGCTGCTCGACCGTGTGCTCGAGACGACAGTCCTCTCGCCGGACACAGCAGGCAGTGACGCGCGCTCCCCGGTGCTGCAGCTGCTGCACGCGATCGAGCGGGACATCGAGGGGCTGCCGGAGAACCGCGACCGCGTCGCGCTGCTCATCGACTTCTGGGTGATGGGGACGCAGCACGCGGACGTGAGGACACGCATCCAGAAGGCTCTCGGCGACTACCGCGAGGCGTACGTGCCGCTCACGTCGGCCGCGATCGAGAGTGAGCCTGAGCGCTACCCCGGCGTGACGCCCGAGTCGCTGGCCGCCGTCGCGACCGGGTTCGTCGAGGGGTGCGCGCTTCAGGTCGTCATGGACCCGGACCGCTTCGACGTGCCGGCGTACCTCACCACGCTCCGCGCGCTCGTGCTCCGCGAGGCGCCGGGATACGCTCTCGCCTGTCGGGCCCGCGCCTCGTAACGCCGAGAAACCGCGAGCGGCCAGGCAGCCCTGCTTCGCCTGACGCTGCACACTGGTGTGTGCCCACGGAACGGTGCCTGCGTCTACCAGGGACCGGTCTACCGGGGACCGCTCCCGGACGGGGCGAGCGGCTGCCGCATCAGCTTCGGAAAGCGCCGTTATCGAAGTCGGAGGAGCTAACCAACAGCATCCAGCCGTTTTTCGGGCAAGACGGGCAATGAAATCCTTGAAGCAGATCTCTCGTCCGACCCCTCATCAGAGAACCAGCGTGAGCACGGTTCGGCCGGGCTCCGACGAGACGTCCACGCGTCCCCCGTGGACGCGTGCGATCTGCCGGCACAGCGCGAGTCCGATCCCCGAGCCATCCTCGCGTGTCGTGTAGAACGGAACGAAGACACGGCTGAGCGCCTCGGACGGAATCCCAGGGCCGTTGTCCGCCACAGAGATGAGAAGACGCCCCTGCGCGTCCAGACCCGCCAGAATCTCGACGACGGCGTCAGGCTGACACTCGAGCGCCTGAAGAGCGTTCCGGACGAGGTTGATCAGCGCCTGCTCCACGAGGTCGGCGTCGACGAATGCAACGAGTGGGTCGGGCTCGACCACCACCCGGTTTCGAACGTCACGACGGCTGGAGAGCAGCAGGTCGCACACTTCCCGGACGAGAACGCCCACGTCGACGGACCTTAGCGTCGGCGTCGGGACGCGCGCGACCGCTCGGTACGCTTCGACGAAGCGAACGAGACCCGCCGCGCGGCGCCCGATCGTCTCCACCGCCGCGACGGCACCCTCCGTGTCCCCTCGTGCGATGCGGCTTGCGGCGGTCTCCGAGAGGGACGAGATCGGGACGGCCGAGTTGGCGATCTCGTGCGTGAGCACGCGCGTCAGGCTCGCCCACGCGTCCGCCTCGCGGTCCTCGAGGTCTCGGTGGACGTCGACGAGGGCTGCGGCCGTGACGGCGTGCCCGGCGACGACATACGAGGTGCCGCGAACGGCGATCTCGTACCGCGATCCGCCGCGTACCCCCTCGACGAGGTGCTGCTCGCCCGCGCCGAGCCGCTCCAAAACCGGTATCAGAGGAGCGAAGTCGTCCGGGATGTCCGAGAGGCGGGCGAGATGCCCGCTCTTGAACAGCTGCCGGGCCGCGAGGTTCATCTCCATGATGCGGCCTGTACCGTCGTAGGCGAGCAGCGCAACTTCGGCGTGCCGGACGAGCGCCTCGAGCGCGTTCAGGCGTGCGTCGCGCGCAGCACCGGCGAGGCCGGCGGCGGCGAGCGCCTCGCCAAGCTGAGCCGCAAGGTCCTGGCCCACTCCGCTTGCGGCTCCGGCAGTGTCCGGGGACGCCGTGCCACTTCGGGCCGACTCGATCGAGACGGCGAGCGCCGTGACGGGACGCGCGGCCTCACGGTTCAGAGCTGCACCCAGGACGAGCGCGAGCACTGCGGAGAGCACCGCGATCTCAGGCGCCCCGAAGCACGCGGCACCTGCAGCTCCCGCACCTGCCACCGCCACGCCGAGCGTGAGCAGACGCATACGCCGCGTCCAGGCTCTGCGGACGTCAGCCGAGCGGGCGCGTGGACGTTGGTCGGTGGCAGTCATCTGTTACAGCCCGTGCTCTTCGATCCGCCGGTACAGCGAGCGGCGCGTAAGCCCGAGCTCGCGCGCGGCCTGACTGACGTTCCAGCCCGTCCGGTCGAGCGCACGGCGGATCGCCTCTCGCTCGACGTCTTTCAGCGTCCCCTCTGGCAGGCCTTCGGGCGCGCCCTCGGGCGAGCCCTCCGGCTCATCGCCAGACGCGTCTCGGGAGGAGGCTCCGCTGGCAGATCTCGCGCCGGGCAGGTCGTCGGCTGGGAGCGTCTCCGCATCCTCAGGGGCGAGAATCACGGCCCGTTCGACGGCGTGGCGGAGCTCTCGGACGTTTCCGGGCCAGTCGTGACGGGTGAGCGCGGCCGCTGCCGCGTCCGACAGCCGGGCCAGCGGACGGCGGTACCGCTTCGCGTACTCGGCGAGGAAGTGCTCGGCGAGCAAAACCACGTCGCCGCCGCGGTCGCGCAGCGGCGGCACCTCGACCACGAACGCGTTGATGCGGAAGAGCAGGTCGCGCCGGAACGCCCCCGTCTCCGCCATCTCGTCCAGCGAGGCGTTCGTCGCGCTCACGAGCCGGATGTCGACCGGCCGGGCGGCCGTCGCACCGAGGCGGAGCACCTCGCGGCGCTCGAGCAGCGAGAGAAGCTTGGCCTGAACCGCGGACGAGACGTTCCCGATCTCGTCGAGGACGAGCGTCCCGCCGTCGGCGAGCTCGACGCGTCCCGCGCGCGCCTCGTCGGCCCCGGTGAACGCGCCCTTCTCAGCCCCGAACAGCTCCGACTCGGCGAGCGACTCGGGGAGCGCTCCGAGGTCTACCCGCACGAGCGGCCCCTCTGCGCGCGACGAGAGGCGGTGGATCTCGCGGGCGACGACCTCCTTACCCGTGCCGTTCTCGCCCAGCACGAGGACGTCCGCGTCCGTCGGAGCGACGCGCGCGAGGGCCTCGCGGAGCCGTCGCATGGGGGCCGAGTCTCCGAGGAGCGTCGTCGCCGGCGCATCAGTGGCGAGCGCGCTCGCGAGCCCGGTCGCCTGCGCCTCCGCCGTCTCGGCCCGCGCCTCGGCGCGGGCTGCGCGGCGCCGGGAGCGTCCGAGCTCGGCCGCCGCGCGGACGGCCGCGACGAGGCGCGCGTTGCTCCAGGGCTTCTCCACGAAGTCGACCGCGCCGGCTTTGAGCGCCCGGACGGCCCGGTCGACGTCCGCATACGCGGTCATGAGCACGACGGCGACGTCGGGGTCGCGGCGGCGGACTGCCTCGAGCGCGGCAAACCCTTCCTCGCCCGAGACGGCGTCGCGGGCGAAGTTCATGTCGAGCAGGACGATGTCCGGCGTCGTGTCGCCGAGAAGCGCTGGAAGTGCCCCGGGAGCCGTCGCCGTTCGGACCGTCATCCCCTCGTCTTCGAGGAGCATCTTCAGCGCCGTCAGCGCGTCGCGGTTGTCGTCGACGGCGATTACGTCGATGCCAGGGGCGTCGGCCGAGCCGTCTGCCGGGGCCAGCGAGTGGAGGCGAGGGGACACAGGCCAGGGTGTGCGTGCGCGCACAGGATAGCGATTCGGCGGCCCCCGACCTGTGCGTGCGCGCACAGGTCGGGCGTGCGGCGGACGTAAAACAGGCGCCAGAGCCACTCGGCCGGTTTGGCACGTCGAGTGCTACCGCATCGGCAGGAACCCGACACGCCCTCCGATGCCCGCTCTACCCGCTCTCTCAGCCGCCCGCCGGTCCGTGCTCCGCCCGTCCATCCCACCAGCCGCTGCTCTGTCCGCGTCCACACCGTTCGTCGTCACCGCCGCAGACGGCAGCCCTGACCAGACCACGACGCCTCAGGCCGGCGGGAACGACCGGCTCGTCGCGCGCCGCCCTCGCTGGGCCGCAAAAGCGGCGATCGGACTTGGGGCCCTCGCCGTCATCGGAACGAGCGTGTGGGCGCTCGGCCCCCACGAGCAGGAGCTCCGCGTCGCCCCTGACCGCGTGCTCATCGCGGCGGTCGGCCACCAGACGTTCCAGCCGTCGATCTCTGTCGTGGGGCAGGTCATCCCCGAGACGAGCGTCCGGCTCGACGCCGTCGAGGGCGGGCGGGTCGACGCCGTGCTCGTCGAGGACGGAGCGTACGTCGTCGCGGGCCAGGCGCTCGCACAGCTCTCCAATCCGGACCTCGAGCTCCGCGTGCTCGGGGCCGACGCCGACCGCGCTGCCCAGCGCGACCGCCTCCAGAGCCAGCGGCTCGCCTCGTCCAGCGGCGCGCTCGACCTGCGCCGGTCGCTGCTCGACGCTGAGCACGCCGCTCGCGAGGCGTCGGACGCCCTCGGCCGCCAGCAGCAGCTCCGGAACGCCGGGGCCATCTCGGACCAGGAGCTCTCCACCTCGCAGGGGACATCCGAGCACGCGGCGGCGCAGCTCTCGCTCGCACGGGCCGCGCTCGGGGCGGCCGAGGCGCAGGCGTCGCAGCAGAGCGCCCAGGTCGGCCGCGAGCTCGGATCGCTCGAGCAGACGGCCGGCGTGACGCGCGGGCTGCTCGGCCACCTCGTCGTCCGTGCCCCCGTGAGCGGCATCCTCAGCGGTTTCGACGTGCAGGTGGGGACGCTCGTCACGCCCGGCACCACGCTCGGCCACGTCGACGACGTGGGCGAGGCCCGCGTGCACGCCTCGCTCGACGAGCACTACCTCGCGACGGTGCGCGAGGGCCTCCCGGGGCACGTCACCGTCGGAGACGAGACGTACGCGGTCACGCTCGCCCACCTCTTCCCGGACGTGAAGGAGGGCCACTTCGAAGCTGATTTCGTCTTCGACGGTCCCATCCCGGTGGACCTCCGCAAAGGACAGGCGCTTCGCATGACTGTTCGGCTCGGCGACGCCCGGCAGTCGCTCACGCTCCCGGTCGGACCCTATCTCGACGCGGCGTCGGGAGCCGGCCTCTTCGTCGTCGGCACGGACGGGCGCGCCGAGCGCCGCCAGGTGCAGACCGGCGAGCGGAGCCCGACGGCCATCGAGATCACGTCGGGCCTCAAAGCCGGCGAGCGCGTCGTGGTCTCCTCCTATGAGCCCTTCGGCGACGCCGCGCGCCTCCGCATCGGAGGCTGAGCAGCCTCCTGTCCCCTTCCCACACTCCTTCGCGCGCCCCTACGATGTCCACCACTGCAGCCCTCCGCACCCGCGACCTCTCGAAGGTCTACCGCGCCGGCGAGGTCGAAACGACCGCCCTCTCCGGCATCCATCTCACCGTCGACCGCGGCGAGTTCGTCGCCCTGATGGGGCCGTCCGGCTGCGGCAAGTCGACGCTGCTCGGCCTGCTCGGCCTGCTCGACGCGCCGACGTCCGGCACGTACGAGCTCGGAGGCGTCGACGTGACGTCGCTCTCGCGCCGTCAGCAGGCGCTCACGCGGCGCGGCCAGATCGGGTTCGTCTTCCAGAGCTTCAACCTCATCGACGAGCTGACGGTCGAGCAGAACGTGGCGCTGCCGCTGCGCTACCTCGGCACGTCTCGGGCCGAGGCCGAGGAACGGGCCACGGCGGCCCTGGAGCGCGTCGGGATGGCCCACCGCCGCGGGCACCGGCCAAGCCAGCTCTCCGGCGGCCAGCAGCAGCGCGTCGCCGTCGCCCGCGCGGTCGTGGCCGAGCCGCCGCTCGTGCTCGCCGACGAGCCGACGGGCAACCTCGACACCGAGAACGGCACGGCCGTGATGTCGCTGCTCTCGGACCTCCACGCGGCCGGCACCACGCTCGTCATGGTGACGCACTCCGAGGCGGACGCCTCGCACGCCCAGCGCGTGCTCCGGATGCTCGACGGCCGCGTGATCGGCGAGGACCGGCTCGGCCGGTACGCCCCGCCGACCGGCCCCGAGACCGTCACGCAGGCCCTCGCCGGCGTCAGCTGAGCACCGCACACCCTCCTCTCCAAGACCCTCCCGGTCATGATCCGCGACACCTTCTCCGACGCTCTGCTCCGGCTCCGCGCCCACCCCGTCCCGACGATCGTCAGCGTCGTCAGCCTCTCGGTCGCTTTCGCCGTGGCTGTCCTCGTCGGGGAATACGTGTACCACGAGGCGTCGTTCGACGCGTTCCACGCTCAGGGGAGCCGGATCCGCCGCGTTGTGATCGACGCGCCCGACCAGGACGCGCCGTCGGCCCAGCTCCCGGCCGCCGCGGGGCTCGCGATCGCAGACGGCGTGCCTGAGGTCGAAGCCGTCGTTCGGATGCGCAGAGCGGCGAACGACCTGCTCGTCGAGGCCGGCCCCGACGGCCACCGCACGGCGCAGCGCCGCTCGGACGTTCTCTTCGCCGACGGCTCGTTCGTGGACGTGTTCACGTTTCCGGCTGTCGCCGGCGACGTCCACGGGCTGAGCCGTCCGGGTACGGTCGCGATCACCGAGAGCACAGCCCGGGCCTTCTTCGGGGACGCGCCCGCGGTCGGCGGCGAGGTGACGATCGAGCACAAGCTCCCTCTCGAAGTCGTCGCGGTCCTTGCCGACCCGTCGGAGCGCTCGTCGATCCCGTTCGGTGCTGTCGCCTCGTTCGACAGCTACGCCGCCCTCATGGCGGCCGTCGGCGCGTCCGGCAACGAGACGACCGAGTGGGACGAGTACGCCTACAGCACCTACGCCCTTCTCCGCTCGCCGGATGCGCTGTCAGCGCCTCTGGAGAGCGCCGCGGCACGAGCGGTCGCGGCGCGAGCTGGGACACGCCAGATCACGACCCGGTCCATCACGTTCGAGCCCCTCACGGACGCTCGCCTCCGCTCGCGCGTCACCGACGGCCTGACGCCTCCAGGGGTGCCGGCGTACCTGGCCGTCCTGGCAGGCGTCGCCCTTCTGCTGCTGCTCGTCGCCGGCGCCACGTACGCGAACCTCACGGTCGCACGAAGCCTTCGGAGCACGCGCGAAGTGGGCGTCCGGCAGGCGCTCGGCGCGACGCCGGGCTCGGTCGCGGCGCAGTACCTCGTCGAGGCGCTCGTGCTCAGCGCCGTCGCCCTGCTCGTGGGTCTCGCGCTCGCCCGGCTGGCGCTCCCCGCGTTCCGCGCGGCCATCGCCGTCCCGGTCGAGATCCGCTACGACTCGCCGTGGATCTGGGTGGGTCTGCTCGCCCTCGTAGCGGCCACCGGCCTAGCGGCTGGAGCCTACCCCGCGGCCGTCCTCTCGCGCCTGACGCCCGACGCCGCGCTCCGGAGCCGCGCGCTGCTGGCCGGTGCCCGCCTGCGCAAGGGCCTCGTCGCGTTCCAGTTCGCGGCGACCGTCTTCCTCGTGAGCTGCGCGGCCGTGCTGTCGGCTCAGCTCCACCACATGCGGACGCTCCCGCTCGGGTACGAGCCGCAGGACGTCGTCCTCGTCCCGGTCCAGCCCGGCGGGACGGCGTTCATGCACGTCGACGCGCTCGTAGCCGCACTCGCGGCGCGCCCCGAGGTCGCGTCGGCCTCCGCCGCCAACGCCGTCCCGACCGGCTTCGGCGAGACCGACGGCTCGGTCGAGCCCGTCGGCGAGCACGGCTTCGGCCAGGAAACGAGCGACATGCAGATCGCGGGCGTCGATGCCCAGTACGCCGAGACGCTCGGGCTGGAGATCAAGAGCGGCCGCTTCCTCCGGGACGCCGCAGCAGACTCGGGCCGGGCCGTCGTCGTGAACGAGACCGCAGCGCACGCGCTCGGATGGCCGGACCCGGTGGGCCACGAGCTGACGTACTGGGGAGGCACGCCCCGCACGATCGTCGGCGTCGTCAAAGACTTCTACGAGGGCTCGCCCCGCGCACCGGTCTCGCCGACGGTCTTCGTCCCTCGCTCGGAGCAGTGGGCATCGGCCATCGTCGTGCGCCTCCGTCCCGGGTCCGAGCACGCGCTGAGCGACCTCGAGCAGACGTGGACGCGGTTCAGCGAGGGCGAGCCCTTCGAGGGCCGCTTCCTCGAAACCGATGTCGCCGCTCAGACGGCTGAGGAAGCACGTCTCGCGAAAGCGTTCACCGGGTTTGCCCTCGTCGCCGTGCTCATCGCGTGCCTCGGGCTCGCCTCGCTCGTCGCCTTCGCGGCCGAGCGGCGCACGAGGGAGATCGGCGTCCGTACCGCTCTCGGCGCGACAGACTGGGACATCGCCCGCCTGCTCGGGGACGAGTTCGCGCCGCTGCTCGCGCTCGGCTTCGGGCTCGCTGTTCCAGCGGCCGTCTGGGTCTCCAACCAGTGGTTGAGTGGGTTCGCCTCGCGAATGGTGCTCACGCCGTGGCCCTTCCTGGCGGCAGGAGCGCTAGCGGGCGTGCTCGCCATCGCCACGGTCGCGTGGCGCGGGCTCCGAGCCGCACGCATTCCGCCCGGACTCGCCCTCCACGCAGACTGAGGCCGGAGCGGGCTGGCCGCTCATCGCCCCGTGAGCCGACCGTCTCAGGCTCCTCTTCGAGCCGGGTCCGCGACCCAGGCCAGGAGCAGACTGCACTCACGATTTCGGCTGAGAACGGCCTGAGGCCTTCCCGCCACCCCCACCGGCTCTGGACGCGAACACGCCATGTGTCGCCCTAGCCGCTCCCCACTGCCCCGGGCGTTACCCGCCCGTCCGGACGCAGCCTTCCCTTCGGCGAGTCGGACACCTCCTGTCATGAAGCGTTTCGTCATCAACACCGTCGCCGCAGCCGCGCTGCTCGCCGGCGGCCTCACCCTCAGCGGAGCGTTCTCCGCAAAGACGCCCGGCGCGCAGGACCTGCCGCTCGGCCCCGGGCCGAGTGCCGGCTCGTGTCACTGCGCCGCTGGTCAGTCCTGCAGCCTCGGCTGGCTCGGCGGGTGCGAGTGCTACGCCCCGTGAGTCTCGGCGCGCCGCCAGAGTGGTCGCCCCACGGCACGTCCCTGGTCTTTATCTGACCGCTCCACGCGCGCCTGAGTCGCCCCCTCTCGTGACCATCATCGGCGAGTACAGCGCCACCGTTTCCAACGCAGAGATGCCAAACCGCAGCACCCGCCTTCTCGTAGCCTTGCTGTCCCTCTGGACTGCAGCGCCCACGCAGGCGCAGACGGGTCCGCGCCGCATCGTCTCGTTCGAGGAGGCGGTGGGCCTCGCCCTCGACGCCGACGTTGTCGGACGGGATCTCCTTCTCCAGGACCAAGCGCTCCAGTCAGACGCCCAGGTGGCGCGCTCGGCAGGTCGGCCGACGCTGGGCCTGGGCGTCACTCCCTCGCAGGGATTCGGGCTCGGGTTCGACCAGACGACCGGGGCGGCTGCGACGCAGAGCCGGACGGCAGTCTCGCTCCAAGCCACCGGGCAACTCCAGCTCTACGATGGAGGACGGATTCGGGCCAGAGTCGCCGAAATCACGGGCGTACGGACGGTCGTCGCGCTGAGCCGTGAAGACGCTCGTCGCCGAACCGTGCTCGTCGTCGCCGGGCTGTACACGCGCGTCCTCATCGGCCAGGGGCTGGTCACGCTCGCCGAAGCCGATTCGGCAGCCCAGGGCGAGCAGCTCGCTCAGGTCCGCACGTTCGTGCGAGCAGGCGTCCGGCCTCCCGCGGACACGCTTGCTCAGCGAACGTCCGTCGCCGGGACGCGGCGAACGCTCGCGGGAGCGAGGCAGGGACTCCGCATCGACCGCGTCGCACTCGCTCGCGCTCTCGGCATGGTCGGTGGTCAAACGATCGTCGCGGTCCCGCCTCCAGACGATCCGTCGTACGGCGGGGTTACGGCCGGGCCTACTGGCACCGCAGGCCGAGACGGCCGCCGAGCAGACGTTGCAGCCGCCGACGCACGCGTCGAAGCGGCGCGTCTCTCCGTCGCAGCCGTCCGGCGCGACCGCATGCCGACCGTCAGCATCGGCGCGTTCGGCGGAACGGACTTCTCGAGTCTGCAAACCCGTCCGGATGCGGCCGGTGATCCTCAGAGGGTTCCTGTGTTCGGCCAGTTCTCGTCGAACCGAAGCGCGTCAGCGTTCGCAACGATTTCAGTACCACTCTTCGACGGACGCGTGACACGGGCGAGAGAAGAGCGGGCGCGTGTCGCGGTCTCACAGGCCGAGCTAGCCTCAGAGGCGGTCCGCCTGGACGCATCGGCTGAAGCTGCCCAGGCAGCAGCACGGGTCGACGGTGCCGTAGAGGAGCTGGCTGCGGCGGCTGAGCAGGCGACTCTTGCCGAGGCGTACGCGGAGGTGCAGCTCCGGCGGTACCAGCTCGCAGCAGGGTCGCTTTTCGAGTGGTCGGACGCGCGCACTCGGTACGTTGCAGCAGCAGCGGCAGCTGAGGAAGCGCGACACCTACTCTGGCTCGCTCGCGCCGAGGCAGACCTCGTCGGCTCAGTCCGGTGAGGCTGGGCAGTCTCGACTTTACGCTCGAAAAGCGCCGTTATCAGCGGTTTGCACACGCTGAAGGCAGCAACTGGCCTCACCTCATTCCTTCTCCTTCCCGAATAGCTCGGCGAACAAGGCTTCGGCCCGTTCTCGCCCCGCGGCTGTTAGCCACACTGACCGCGCTTTTGTCTTCGGATCGCCGATCCACCCCGACTGGTGCAGCCGGTCGAGCACGTCCCAGTCCAGCCCCTTCCACGCCCGCCACACCTCGGCCGCGGGCTCGCCCGGGCCGCCTGCCCCATCTGGGATGGTCGCCTCACGCCACGCCGTCAGCCAGAGCAGCGCGAGGGCCGTCTCGTCGACCTTGTCTTCGTCGTAGTCCATTCGGAGCGGGGCAGGTCCGACGCTCAGAATACGCTGCCAAGTGCCGAGACGACCGATTCGAGACAGCAGCGCACTCGCGTCCGGGATGCCGCGGCAGACCAGCCGTGCTGAGGGCCTTGCGCTAGCAAGCCACACCCGTACTGCAAACCCCCCGCTATTTCGAGTCGTTTCGATCCGTGGGCATGAGCGCGGGGAGCGTAGTCCGTAGTCCGCTCCTGCGCCTCAGAATCTGGTGCGACTGCTCCGCACCTCGCCCCGCGTAGCACCGAAGCGGGCTCCTGCTAACGGACGACACTGATGCGGACGCCGCTGCTGCCGCCGGCACCGTCGGCGCGGACAGCGTAGACACCCGCGCCAAGGTGCGCCGTGTCTAGGGGGAACCGGTGAAGCCCCGCCGCCAGATCGCCTGTGAAGAGGACCGCAATGCGCCGGCCGACAGCGTCGACGACGCTCACCGTGACCGGCCCGGAAGCCGGCAGCTGGAGCGCGACGGAGACTGGGCCAGACGACGGGTTGGGGGAGGCCGTCAGTGTGTAGACCGCCTCGGCGGCCGGGGACGCCTCGGCTGCTACTGCGGGCGCTCGTTTCTGAAAGAGACCGCCTTGATTCGACACAGCGTAAAACGTGCCGTCGGCGTCCACGGCGACGCCCTCGAGGTAGGCCACGCCTCCGAGGCCGGTCGACGCCCACGAGCGGCCACCGTCGTCGCTGCGGTAGACGTCGCCGCTGCTCGTCGCGAGCAAACCGTCGGCGCCGAAGCGTGTCAGCGCCTCCACGCCTCGGTCGCCGAGGACCGGCACCCACGGCCTGGTCGAAGACGAGCGGTACGCCGGACCGGCGTTGAGACCGGCCACGACCGCCCCGCCTCCGGTCACGGCGAGTGCAACGACGGCTTGGAGACTTGCGCCCGTGGCGACGGTGTCCGGCGCGCTCCACGTCCGTCCGCTGTCGCGCGAGCGGAGCACCGTGGGGCCGCCGAAGCCGGTTCCGGCAATCGCCGTCCCACCCGGTCCAAACGCAAGCGTCAACACCCGGTCGGCGTCGACTGCCGCCGTTTGGACCCACGTGTCGCCGGCGTCGGCCGAGCGGTAGACCCGCGCCGCGCCGGGGCCGCCGTACGCGCCGTCGCGGTCGGTCCCGGCGAGAAGCATGCCGCCGTCACCGGCCGCGAGCACGCGCGCGAAGCCCTCGTTCGGGTAGGCACCCCGGCTCGGGAAAGCGTGGACGGCCCGCCACGACGCGCCGCCGTCGGCCGAGCGGTAGAGGACGTTTCGACGGGCCAGGACCGGCGGCCGCGTCGTGCGAGCGCCGACGCCCGCGGCGCTGGCACCCGCAGCGACATCGACCTCGGTCACGAGCGCGAAGAGCCGGCCGTCCGGCGACGCCGCGACGTCGTCGAGGGTGCGGAACGGGTGCTCGGCGTCGCGGCCGAGGCCCGACCGCTGCCACGCGCGCGCCGCCCGGTCGTAGACGAACAGGCCGTATGCTCCGTCGTCGCCTACGACGATCGCACCCCCTGGAGCGCCCGACGCCTCGACGTGCCGGGTCCGGACGTCGTTCCACCGGACGGCCGCCCACGAGCGCCCGCCGTCGGTCGAGTGGCGGAGGCCGTCGCCCTCGACGGCCGCCCACGCCTCGTCGGCGCGCGCACCACCCGGCGAGCCGAGCGCGACGACGGCTCCCTCGACGCCCGTCTCCGTCCACGACGCGCCGCCGTCGGTCGAACGGAAGAGACCGTGCCGGGACGTCCCGGCGAGAACTACGCCGCCGGCGGCGTCACCGATGGCCTGAAGCGCGAGCACCGCCGACGACGCGACCGTAGACCGGTGCCACGACGGACTGCGCGCGCCTCGGCGGTAGACCGCACCACTGGCTGTTCCCGCCCAGACGGTCCCGTTGAGGTCCTCGGCCACCGCAGTGATGGCCACGCCTCCGAGACCGAGCCGGACCCACGCCTCGCCCGCGCCCTCGGACGCGAACAGGCCGTCCGCCGTGCCTGCGAGCAGGCGCCCGGCGTCGCTGCGCGCGAGCGTGAGCACGGCGTCGACGGGAAGCTCGACGCGCGTCCACGCTCCACCTGTGTTGGCGTAGTGCCAGACGTCGTTGCCGGCCGCGAGCCACCCTTGCCCGTCTGGAGCGGCGACGAGCCCGACGGTCCGCGAGCCGTCGTCGGCGTCCGTAAAGGCGAGGGACGCGAGTGTCCCCCCGAGACCGTCAGCGGCACGCCACGCGGCGCCGGCGCCGCGCGAGACGAGCGCTCCGCCAGCCGTGCGGAGGCGGTCGAAGCCGACCAGGAGCGTCTGGCCGGGTGCGTACGCGACGGCGGGTGTATCCTCCGTCGTGAGCCAGAACGTCCACGTCTGGCCGGCGTCGGACGAGTGTTGAACGCCCCCACGCGAGGCGACCAGCAGGGTCCCGTCGGGGAGGACCTGCAGGGCGCGCACGTCGGCCGTCCCGAGCGGGACCCGCTCCCACCCGCCGTTCGGCGCTTGGGCGGCAGCCGAGGCGCAGAGGAGGACGGCGAGGGCAGCGAGGCGGCGCATCGGCAAGCGGCAGGAGCGCGTCAAGATAGGCGCCACGTGCGGCGCGTCCGTTGAGGGCCGAGACGGCGCGTCCGCGGCCATGGTGCATGGCCGCTCAGTAAGTTTGCCGATGCGCAGCGCGCCGAGTTCTAACGCCGACCGGCCCCACGAGGCGCTCGCGCTCGCCGTGCCGGCATCACGCTACACGCCGTCGGTCCGCGAGATGCCGGACGTGCTGCCGGAGCCGGAGTACCCCGGCCACTTGGGCGGGCGTCCGCCCGCCCGGTGCGGTACCTCTCGCAGGACGGCAACGTGCGCTTCAAGACGAAGCAGTTCTTCGTGTCGAAGACGCTGC